>NZ_CAXREH010000018.1:0-12948 GCF_964229375.1 Cognatishimia sp. | reverse complement strand
GCCACCCGCCACATCCCGAGGCGCAGTATCGCCTAAGCCGCAGCAACGTGCCCAACGTCAGACGACGCTCAAACACCAGCGTTCCGCGCGCGGGACGCCGTCGGTGACCCCATTAAGTACGGATGTCTAAGAGTTGCGAATGACTTTTGAGAACTGATCAAAGATTGGTTCGTTCGACGCAATGATGCTGCCGCTATCCAGAACAGAATCCTCTGGATCAATAGCTTGGACGAAACCACCGGCTTCTTTCACGATCAGAAGACCCGCTGCGATATCCCAGGAATGCAGCCCGCGCTCCCAGAAGCCTTCGTAACGGCCCGCGGCGACATAGGCCAAATCCAGCGAAGCAGCGCCCCAGCGGCGCACACCTGAGCAGGCCGGCATCAAACGTGCCAAATCTTTCAAGGTCGCTGGCAAGTCGGTGCTGCCCGCGAATGGGACGCCCGTTGCAAACACGCTTTCAATCATGCGGTGACGCGAAGACACGCGCAGACGCTTGCTGTCGTTCAGCCATGCACCTTCGCCGCGCTCGGCATAAAACATCTCGTCTTTGGCCGCGTCATACACAACACCGGCGACGATCTCGCCCTTGTGTTCCAACGCAATCGAGATCGCCCAATGCGGCATGCCGTGCAGGAAGTTGGTGGTGCCGTCCAGTGGATCGACAATCCAACGGCGTGTTGGGTCTTGGCCGTCTTGACCACCGCCCTCTTCGCCCAGCCAGCCATATGTTGGGCGCGCACCCAGCAGTTCTTCTTTCAGAACGGCCTCGGCCTGAATGTCAGCGCGGCTGACAAAATCGCCCGCCGACTTCGCCGAAACCTGCAGGTTTTCAACCTCGCCAAAGTCCTTGACCAGACCACGGGCCGCTTTGCGTGCGGCTTTCATCATAATGTTGAGGTTTGCGCTGCCAGCCATCGCTCGGCTCCTTTTGTATCAGAGCGCGCGTATACGCCTTGAACACAGCTTTGCCAAGGGCGAAACCACAACGCAGCAAGGGTTTTGCGCAGTGTTTTGCGGGCGTCTCAGGCCTCTTGCAGACGTCGCGCTTCTTGTCCGGCCATTCGGATCAGATCTGTCATGAAGGGCTTCTCCAAATCTGGCGTGCGCACAGCGGCGAAAAGACCGCGCGAAATGCCAGCTTCGGTCAGCGGGCGCGTGACGTAGTCCGAGTTATATTTGACCTCGCGCACCACCCAATCCGGCAGGACCGCGACCCCCCGATTTGACGCAACAAGCAACAGAATAACGGCGGTTAACTCCGCCTGACGCACGCGCTCGGGTTCGACCTTGGCGGGGATCAACAGCTGGCTGAAGACATCCAGCCGATTGCGCTCTACCGGATAGGTGATCAGAGTTTCTCCCCTGAAATCTGCGGCGTCGATCCACTCTTTCTGAGCTAAGGGGTGATTGGCCGAAGCAACAAAAACTGGTTTGTAATCAAACAGATGTTCGAATTCTATCCCCGGCAGGCTCTCGGGGTCGGATGAGACCACCAGATCCACATCCTCTTTCTGCAGCGCTGGCATCGCATCAAAAGCAAGGCCCGGGCGAATATCAACATCCACATCCGGCCAGTTTTTGCGGAAGGTCTCGAGCACAGGGAAAAGCCACTCAAAACACGCATGACATTCGATGGCGATATGCAGACGGCCTGATTTGCCATCACGCAGCCCCATGAACTCGTCTTCCAAAGCTTCGACTTCGGGCAAAACCTGTTGTGCCAGCCGCAACAGGCGCTGACCAGCGGCGGAAAGCTTCATCGGCTTGGAGCGACGCACGAACAATTCGATCCCAGCCTGCTCTTCTAACCCTTTGATCTGATGAGACAAAGCGGATTGCGTGATGTTCAACTGATCGGCTGCGCGCGCCAGACCACCGCATTCATGAATCGCTTTGACGGTGCGAAGGTGACGGAATTCGATGTGCATTCTCATGTTTTACTCATGTTCTTGTTGAGAATTATGAAGTTTCCTCAAGATGCTGCACATGCAACAAGGGGTCAACGCAAAAATGGACCATCACGATGACCACGCCTGACATTTCTTTTGAATTCTTCCCACCGCGCAATCTGGAGGCGTCGTTCCGGTTGTGGGAAACGGTTCAAGTGCTAGCGCCTTTGGCCCCCCGCTTCGTGTCTGTGACCTATGGCGCAGGTGGCACGACCCGTGATCTGACACGCGAAGCTGTTGAAACCATTCACAAAAACAGCGGCCTGACAGTTGCGGCCCATTTGACATGCGTCGATGCCACCCGTGCCGAAACGCTGGAAATCGCGCAGGGCTTTGCCAAAGCCGGCGTCAGCGACATCGTGGCGCTGCGTGGTGACCCACCGAAAGGCAGCACCGGCTTCACCGCCCATCCAGACGGTTTTGCCAACAGTGTCGAGCTGATCGGCGCCCTCGCGGACACCGGAGATTTCAACATTCGAGTCGGCGCCTACCCCGAGGTGCACCCCGAAGCGGCCGACCAGCAGGCCAACATTGACTGGCTGAAAGCCAAACTGGACGCAGGTGCTTCTGAGGCGCTCACCCAATTTTTCTTCGAGCCGGAAACCTTTCTAAGGTTCCGCGACGCCAGTGCAAAAGCCGGCATCAACGCGCCGATCACGCCAGGCATTCTGCCCATCGAACACTGGAAAGGCGTGCGCAACTTTGCTGCACGTTGCGGCACATCCATCCCCGCCTGGATTGACGAAGCCTTTGACAAGGCCGCGCGGGATGAGCGTGAAACCCTTTTGGCAACAGCGATTTGCACCGAAATGTGCTCGACGTTGATTGAGGAAGGCGTAGAGCAGCTACACTTCTATACGCTGAACACCCCAGAACTGACCCGCGATATCTGTCACGCACTTGGCGTCACGCCTGAGGTAAAGCTGCAGAACGTAGCGTAATTTTCGCGGGGCATTGAATTCCCTGCGAATTGGCCGCCTTCTTATCCCCGTGAGGAGGCGGCCATGTCACATCGCAAAATAGCAAACACGCTCGAGGAACTCCCGACGTTTGAGGACATGATCTCCATGTCTGGTCTGGACTTTATGCAAGGCGTCCTGACGGGCGAACTTGCTGGTCCGCCGATTGCGCGCACGTTGAACTTTGCACTGGCAGAAGTCGATCATGGGCATGTGGTCTTTGAGGGACGCCCTCAATTTGAAGCGACAAATCCGCTGCGTACCGTTCATGGCGGCTGGTATGGGACCATTCTTGACAGCTGTATGGCCTGCGCGGTGATGACTACGCTTGAAAAAGGCAGCTACTACACGACGCTGGAATTCAAAGTGAACATCGTCAAAGCGATCCCGATCGGCATGCCGGTGCGTGCGATTGGCAGTGTTCAGCACGCGGGCCGCAGCACCGGTGTTGCGGTGGGTGAAATCAGGGGAAAAGACGACGGCCGGCTTTATGCCACCGGGTCAACCACGTGCATTATTATGAAATCCTAGGCGCTCTGCCCAAAACCGCGGAGACACCTGCCACCGCGGTTTGACGCGATCAGGCACGCTGTCGTGGACGCGTTCGGATGCATCCCGCCCCACCTGTCGCCGTTTGCGGGCCAGAAACATCTTACCCCAACCGCGCCAAGTGCCAATCGACGGCGCAGTGACATCCATCGGGTACCGAGTTCGCCAGTCATCAGGAAAGGCCAGCCCGCATCCTTCTGCCTTCTCAAGCATCCAGACCAGCGGAATATTGGCCAGCGGGCGCACCGCTTCGACGCCATCAATCTGGCCGCCCACATCGCCATGTGTCCCGCGAAACCAGACCTGCTCGACATTGCCTGTCCACCCGTCAGAGGTGGACCACATCACTGGTGTATAGGCCGCGCGGCTTTCATTTAACGCCAGCGCATGAAACCCGTTCATCACCGAGGCGCCCAAATGGTGGTCGTGAAAGTCGTGCTGGCGCTCTGAATACTTCCAGACGAAGGGCAGCCTTACGCCCAACGCTTTAACCGTGTCCCAAACCCCGATCATTTCGATCTGTACGGAGGGATGACAGAACGCGTCGGCAAAGTCATCCACGACAGGCGCGTCTGGATTGCATTCATAGTGACGATAGGCCTGCCTGATATTGCGCTCTGTTGCGTGATGCGCCTGAAGCAACCCGATCCGGTCGATCACCCCGGCCAAGGAGCGCACTGCAAATGCGCCTCGGGAATACCCGAACAGGAAAATGCGATCGCCCGGGCGATACCGGGACGCCAGGAACCCATAGGCCCGACGGATCTGACGGTTGATCCCCCGCCCCATCATGATGTCTGGTGCATTCTGCCATTTGGTGAATTGTAGACCTGCCTCATAGAACAGACACACGCCGCCCTTCTCGGACAAAAGTCGATAGGTCTGACCAGCGTTCGTTTCCATCCCCTCGTCCAGCGACGACATGGTGCCATCCAGAATGATGACATGCGTGCGCACCCCACGGGTGGGGGCTGCGGATTCCTGAGATCTGTGTCCTCCTCGGAGCCAGTCCCGGATCTTGGATGTAAAGCGAAAGAACTTCATACCCGCGCTGCACTGCTCTTGTTTGGTCCAACTAGACCACCAGAATATGTTTAATTTTTGGCCTGCATAGGGAAATCCCCTCGCGACGCATCAGCTTCGCGTGACCAACCTGCGATTTTTGCCTGAAACACACCCTAAGACTCAAAAACGGCGGCACCAGGGAGGAGGAGGGTGCCGCCGTTCTTTGTTACCTAGACCCAAGGGAGGAGAAAGGGGTCTTCGGTATGTCGGTGGGCCTTGGCCCGAATTTGGTCCGGCGGCTCCAGGGAGGAGGAGGGAGTCGCCGGTCTGATGCAGGATCCCTTAAGGGAGGAGGAACAGGGCCCTGCAATCTGTTGGGCACGGGGCCCGGAATTTGGGCGGCGACATCAGGGAGGAGGAGGACATCGCCGCAATCATCAAAGAGCTAGGGAGGAGAAGAAGCCCTTCGAATTCTATGTCTGTGAACCGCCACTTGCGGCTCTGAGCGTTGAAAGTTCATCGAACCATCGTTGCTCTGTTGAGATTGAATATAACGAAATGCTGCGATCGCACAATAATCCGTTGCGCAATGCTGCCATGCAGAAATTGAATAGCTCACCTTTTTTCCGTTACCGATCAATCCTTAAGCACAAAGTTAATCTGTCACGCCCATTTCGCTGGTATTCGCCGCGCTTCGCTTTAAGTAAGAACACTTAGATCGGTTCTAAGAAGGAGATGCTGATGTCTGTGACCCGTGATCAGGTGAAAGCCGCGCTTGAACAACTGGCCCTGCCCGACGGCGGCACTTTGGTTAGCCGAGATATGGTTCGCGCCCTGACCATCGAGGCGGACACGGTACGGTTTGTGATCGAAGCCCCCTCGCCCGAGATTGCCAAGCAAATGGAGCCTCTGCGACAGGCTGCTGAACGGGTTGTCGAAACCCTGCCCGGCGTCAGCAAGGCATCTGTTGCGCTATCTGCGCCAACGGTTGAAAAACAGCCCCCCAGCCTGAAAGTTGGCGGTCACCCTAAGCCACAGCAAGGCCCGATGGCCGTTCCCGGTGTCAAAAGCATCATTGCGATCGGGTCAGGCAAAGGCGGCGTGGGCAAATCGACTGTTTCAAGCAACCTTGCCGTCGCTTTGGCCAAACAGGGCCGCAAAGTCGGCCTGTTGGATGCAGATATCTATGGTCCAAGCCAGCCGCGCATGATGGGCATCAACAAACGCCCCGCGTCGCCTGACGGCAAAACCATCATCCCGCTGCACTCCCATGGCGTCACGTTGATGTCGATTGGCTTTATGCTGGAAGAGAACAAAGCCGTGGTCTGGCGTGGCCCGATGCTGATGGGCGCTCTGCAACAGATGCTCGGTCAGGTCCAATGGGGCGAACTGGACGTCCTGCTGGTTGATATGCCTCCTGGTACGGGTGATGTGCAGCTGACCCTGTGCCAGAAAACTCAGATCAGCGGCGCCATTCTGGTGTCGACACCGCAAGACGTGGCCCTGTTGGATGCCCGCAAAGCCATCGACATGTTCCAGAACCTGAAGACTCCTATTCTTGGGATGATCGAAAACATGTCTTTCCACATCTGCAGCAATTGCGGTCACGAAGAGCATATTTTTGGCAACGGAGGCGTCGCCGCCGAAGCAGAGAAACTGGGCGTGCCGCTGCTAGGCACCTTGCCGATCGATCTAAGCACACGGCTTGCAGGTGACGGCGGAACGCCGATTGCGGCGCAGGATGGTCCCATGGCCGAGGCCTATGCCCGCATCGCCGAAGGTTTGATCAAAGGCGGTATCGCCTAACAACGTTTGATTCGGGGCGATGCGGACTACGCCAGTGTCGCCCCAAATCACCCCATACTTTTGCATAGGCCCTCTATCCCATCTCGTGCAACGCGCAGAAATCACACCGCCGCAGGTTGAGCCATCGCGATAACAGCGAATCGAGATCCGTCAATCAAGGCGCTGAAAGTAATACATTTTCTCGCAAGGGTTGCGCTACGACCCCGTATTACAGCTTGACCAAAACACGGCCCTCCGATGTATGGAGAGCCAAATAAAAAACCGAGCTTACGTGCCCTAAACAAAAACAAAGCAGTGCTGGGCACCTGTGGGCCGATCAAGATTGAGTAGACAGGCTTTGACCAACCCAGTGACCCATGTCCTGCGCAGTGCTGCGCCGTTCCCAACGGCTTTGGCAATTGCATGTTTCCCCGTGATCGCGACGGCGCAATCGGCGCATAGCAACATGGACTGTACCCATGTCACAATTCGCGGGTCTGTGCAGAACGACGCGGACTCTGGCGTGATTGACTGGTTGGCCCTGACAGATCAAGCTGATCCGCATGGCGCCTCTGCCAAGACATCTGATGGCTGCCTTGTAGATACGACCGGCGTCGGCGTGAACCGCATTGTGCAATCCGACAAAGACGGACTGCAGATCATGCAACTGGTCGATGGTGAGACCAAAATCCATCAGGCTGGCGGCAGCACCGGCGGTGTCAAAGATCGCGAAAGTCAGCGCATTACGCCGGAAGAGGATTATGCCCGTCTGGACTGGAAAAGCGCGATTGCAAACCAGCCTCCGTTGGCAAAGCTCTTGTTCACGCTTGTGCCCCTCAGCGTTCTGGCGGGCCTGGCCTATTTCCTGTTCACACTGTTCAGAACCGTTTCGAAAACCTCTGCGCGGCGCTTTACCTGCAAGATCCCCGCGACCATCGAGGTGGATGATCGCGTGTTTTCAGGGCGCATCACCCGGATGGGCCCGGCCTCGTGTCAGTTCGCGCTCGACAAAAACGATGATGCCAACACGATCGCAGGAATGTTGATGCGGTCAGACGTGCCTGACTTTGACCTCAATATCGGCGGCATGTCCTTCGCGATTGTTCCCGAAACGCCCGGCAGCCGGTTTACATCGCTGTTTCTGGTGAAACCGATGTCCCCTGCTGTTTTGGACAATCTGAAGGAAAAGTCCGAAACGCCCGCCCGAAAAGAGCGTAAGCGTCCGGTTGTCAAAAGTTCGGTCCATCGCGACAGGCTGCGTGCATCACGTCTGCGCCGGATGCAGACCGCCTAGCGCGTCATCACTGTTCGCTGAGATAGCGGCGGACGTCGCTATAAAGCGCCTTGCGCTCGTCCTCTGACAGAAATCGTCCCAGCTCGACCTGTCGACCGTTCCCACTGAGCGTCAGGTAATTTGGCACCGGCCCGCCCTGCGTATGCAGCTCGGCGCGGACCCAATACATGTTGCACTCCCAAACCTTCGCCTCGCCGCGCACAGGGCGATGGGTGAGCGTCAGGACGTCGCCAGAGCGCGTCAGCACCTCCGAGACGTCACCGTCCTTGTAAGACCGCTGCAACGCCGCCCAGAGCGCCCAGACAGCCAGTGCGATAAAGGGCAACATCCACCACAAGGCAGCTGTGCCCAGCACCCCAGCGAGTGGCAGCGTTAGAAATGCGCAGGTGATCAGGATGACGGCCGCGAACCCTTTGGTGGACAAAGACCGATACGCCGTCAGGCGCAGCACTTCGGGACCTTGGGGCGTTTCACTCCAGTGATAGGGCATGTCTGTGCATCCGTTCAGATCAAAAAAAGGCCCCGGAGAACTCCGGGGCCTTTGTGTCGCGTTACCTAAGAGGGATTAGTGCGCGTGGCCCTTGTCCCAGTCTTCCTGTTTTGGAAGGATTTCAAAGGTGTGCTCTGGTGGTGGGCAAGGAAGTGTCCACTCCAGCGTATCTGCGTATTCGTTCCAATAGTTGTTCTCGGTCACGCGGCGGCCAGCAAAGACGCCGTAGAACATGATGCCGAAGAAGAACACGAAGGACGCGAATGAGATGAACGCACCGTACGAGCTGATCTTGTTCCAGTATGCGAAGGCTTCTGGATAGTCGATGTAACGACGTGGCATACCCTGACGACCCAAGAAGTGCTGTGGGAAGAAGGTCAGGTTGGCGCCGATGAAGAAGGTCCAGAAGTGGATCTTCGCTGCGAACTCTGGATAGTGACGTCCTGTCATCTTACCGAAGTAGAAGTATATGCCCGCGAAGATCGCGAAAACAGCACCCAGCGACATCACGTAGTGGAAGTGCGCAACCACGTAGTATGTATCGTGATACGCGCGGTCTACGCCCGCCTGAGACAGAACGATGCCTGTTACACCACCTGCGGTGAAGAGGAACAGGAAGCCGAACGCAAAGAGCATAGGCGCTTTGAATTCGATCGATCCGCCCCACATGGTCGCGATCCAAGAGAAGATCTTAACCCCGGTCGGAACCGCAATGACCATCGTCGCCATCATGAAGTAGGACTGCTGTGTCAGCGACATACCCACGGTGTACATGTGGTGTGCCCACACAACGAAGCCCAGAGCACCAATCGCGATGATCGCCCAGACCATTGGCAGATAGCCAAAGACCGGCTTGCGCGCGAAGGTCGCAATGACGTGAGAGATGATACCAAAGCCCGGCAGAATAACGATGTAAACTTCTGGGTGACCAAAGAACCACAGGATGTGCTGATACAGGATCGGGTCGCCGCCGCCTGCTGGATCAAAGAAGGTCGTGCCGAAGTTACGGTCTGTCAGCAACATAGTGATCGCGCCCGCCAGAACCGGCAGAGCCAGAAGGATCAGCCATGCGGTGACAAAGATCGACCATGCAAACAGAGGTACTTTGAACAGGGTCATGCCAGGTGCGCGCATGTTCAGGAAGGTGGTGATCATGTTGATCGCACCCAGGATCGAAGATGCACCGGATACGTGCACGGCAAAGATCGCAAGGTCCATGGACATACCGGCCTCTGTGGTGGACAGCGGCGGGTACAGAACCCAGCCCACACCAGAACCAGACAGGCCATTGCCGCCTGGAGAGAACATGGAAACAACACCCAGAGACGTACCTGCAACGTAGAGCCAGAAGCTCAGGTTGTTCATACGTGGGAACGCCATATCCGGCGCACCGATCTGCAGTGGCATAAAGTAGTTACCGAAACCGCCAAACAGCGCTGGGATAACCACGAAGAACATCATCAAGACACCGTGGTAGGTGATGAAAACGTTCCAAAGGTGACCATTCGGCGTACAGCCTTCGGTGGTTGCACCGAATTGCAGGAAGCGGCTGCCTTCCTGACACATGTACTGAACGCCCGGCTCCATCAGTTCCAAACGCATGCCAACTGTCAGAGCGACTGCGATGAAACCTGCCAGAGCAGAAACGATCAGGTAAAGAATACCGATATCTTTGTGGTTGGTGGACATGAACCACCGAGTGAAGAAACCTCGGTTATCTTCGTGTTCGTGGCCGTGAATGGCTGCGTCTGCCATGCCTCGCCTCCTGTTGAGTGCACTAAAAACAGCAGAGTCGCCTCTACCGTTTGGATTCCAGCTTGTTTTAGTGCGATGGGCAGGCTTCGGCAATGACCGTCTTTGACGCAGGACAAGAAAAAATGTCGCGCCCCTTGAACATGCCCGTGTTTTTTCAGGGCGCGCGACGGAATTTGGGCGCTGCGGTTCGGATTTCGCTTAGTCGCCTTAGGCCTTGCGCTCTAGCCTGCCTGCAAAAGGAGGCATTTCTATGCAGGACATTTCTGGAAAACGCGCGTTGGTGACAGGCGCTGCGGGCGGCATTGGCCAGGCAATCGTGGCGCGCCTAAAGCAACATGGCGCCGTGGTTTGTGGCACAGACCGAGTGGTGGGCGACGCGGATCACTTCGTCACAGGTGACCTTACCGACGGCAGCTTTACAGATCGCCTTCCAGCAGAGGCCGCAGAGCTGATGGGCGGGCTGGATATTGTGGTGAACAACGCAGGCATCATCACCCGCGGCGACATCACGCAGGCAAGCGACGAGGATTTCACCCGCACCATGGGCATCAACGTCGAAGCCCCGTTCCGGATTTGCCGCGCGGCCATTCCCCTGATGCAAGACAAAGGTGGCGCGATCGTCAACCTTGCCTCGTGCTGGGGCGTGCACCCGGGCCCGAACCACCCTTTGTATATCATGTCCAAAGCCGCCGTGGCATCGTTGACCCAATGTCTGGGTATGGACCACGCGCATCAGGGCATCCGCGTGAACGGCGTCTGCCCCAACGAAGTCAACACCCCCATGTTGCGCACAGGCTTTGCCACCCGTGGCCTTGATCCAGACAAAGCGATCGAAACCCTGAATTCATCCGTGCCGCTGGGCCGGATCGCAGAACCCGAAGACATCGCGGACGTCGTTGTGTTTCTGGCCTCGGATCAGTCGCGCTATATGTGTGGCGCGCTGCTTGAGGTGAATGGCGGGAAGCCTGTGCAATGATCGATCTCTCTGGCAAAGTTGCTCTGGTCACCGGAGGCCGAAGCGGCATCGGTGCCGCCAGCGCCAAAGCTATGGCCGACGCAGGCGCGCGCGTTTTCACCGCACAACGCGGCTCGGACGATCAGTTCGAGCATTTCCCGGCTGATTTCACCGATCCTGAGACCCCCGCTCGCTTGATCGAGCAGGTTACCGCTGCGGCCGGAGGGCTGGATATTCTGGTCAACAACGCCGGTGTGATGCACGAGGGCACGGTTCTGGAAAGCAGCCTTGATGACTGGAACGTAACCCTGCAGGTGAACCTGACGGCTCCGTTTCTTCTGATCAAATCGGCGCTGCCGCATCTGATCGAAAGACAAGGGGCGATCGTCAATATAGGCTCGATCGAAGGTCTGGGGTCAAACCCGCGCCATCCAGCCTATTGCGCCTCGAAAGCAGGGTTGCACGGCTTAACCCGCGCCGTCGCGGTAGATCATGGGCCAGACAATGTGCGCTGTAACGCCGTTGCGCCCGGTTGGATCGACACGGAACTGAACATCGCGTTCATCGAAAGCCTGGGCGATCCAGAAGAGTTCCGCGCCAAGATCGGCGACATTCATCCCCTGCGGCGCACAGGCGACCCCAAGGATGTTGGTGCGCTGGTGACATGGCTGGCCTCGGATGCAGCCGCATTCGTGACCGGTCAGGTCTGGACAGTCGACGGCGGCCGCATGACGCAGCTGAGCCTGCCCTAGCCCGACGCCCTAGTCCCAAGTTGGCGCGTGCCTGCGCAGGGCACCCGCCGCCATCGGCCAGTCAGGGCGCTGGCCATCCACCTCATAGGGCGCGGTGATACGCTGAATGTCGCCCCAGCTCGTTTTCTCGAGAGTTGGTGCGAAATCACCATCCGCCGGGACCAGCCCATCCCCCAAAGCCTCGTGCGCGCCTGCCGAGGTCAATAAATGCGCCGTGCGCGCCAAGGACAGTCGGGCGCTTGAAACCTGCCCTTCTGTTTGCTGGCGACGCAAAGCGCGCAGCGCTGCGGCTGCCACCAGATACCCTGTCGCAAAATCCAACGCCTGGACCGGAAGCGGAACCGGTCTGTCGGCCCCTGCCCTGCGCATGCCTTCATCGGCGATTCCGCAACTCATCTGCACCAACGAGTCAAACCCGCGACGCGACGCCCAGGGGCCGCTCCACCCATAGGCACACAAGCTGACATCGCATAATCCGGGATTCAAACTTTGCAGCTCTCTGGGGCCAAAGCCCAAGCCTGCCAGCGCGCCAGGCCGATACCCATGCACCAACAGATCCGCTTGCGAAATCAAGCGCTTCAACGTGTCACGATCTTCATTTGTGGTCAGGTCCAGCCCCGCGCAGCGCTTGCCAAGGGTCACATCCACTTCGACGGCAGGTTCGTTCCAATGGGGCGGATCAATGCGCAGAACCTCGGCCCCAAAGCCCGCCAAAAACCGCGTTGCAACCGGACCAGCCAGCACCCGCGTCAGGTCCAACACCTTCAGCCCCTTGAGACCGCGATGCTTGGGCCTGCCGCCATCGCGCACGGACCACTCTACCAAGGGCGCGCGCGCAAGCGCCTGACCTTGAGGGTGA
The DNA here is from genome assembly GCF_964229375.1 of Cognatishimia sp. Classification (GTDB taxonomy): domain Bacteria; phylum Pseudomonadota; class Alphaproteobacteria; order Rhodobacterales; family Rhodobacteraceae; genus Cognatishimia. Next base: position 593 of record NZ_CAXREH010000018.1, on the reverse strand, counting down.
TCGCGCCATTCGCTCAGCGACATCATGGCCGCAGCGCATCCGTTGTTGTCAACGACGGCCTGTTCGACCTCAAACTTGCTGCGCTGTCGCAGAATGCCGGTCACTTCGTCCCTGTCGGCTTCGCACCCCAAAACCTCTAGCGCCGCTTTCTGATGATGCGGCGCATTTGTGTGCAACCGAACCCAACCATCGGCACATTGATAATCACCGGCGATCGCGTCCCAGACAGACCCGACGTCCCATCCGACAGGCCGCGTGGTCAGATGAAACCACAAAAGCGCCAGCCGACGGTCAATGCCAATGCGCGACGCGCCTGTCAGCGCGGCATATTCACTGACAGCGGCCTGCGTTGCCGCCAAAGCGAAGTCGTTCACATCAAAATACGAGCGATAGGCATCAGGCCCTCGCAGATCAATAACATAGGCCAAGGCGCTTTGAGAGTTCAGCGCCGACCCAATTTGCGTTTGGAAATATCTATAGGTGTCAGGCATGACCAAAGGCTAATGCGCCAAATGCTGCACTGCAACAAAAACAAAGGGCCACGCACAGCGCAGCCCCTTTCAACCAGATTTCGCGACAGCTTATTCGCTGAC
>NZ_CAXREH010000017.1:0-3411 GCF_964229375.1 Cognatishimia sp. | reverse complement strand
CGGGCACCCAAGTGGCAACACCACACGGGCCGCGTGCGGTAGATGCGCTGACTGAAGGGGATCTTGTCTGCGCCGCTGACGGCCGCGTTCTGAAACTGCGGGGGGTGATGTCCACAACGGTCAGTGCCGCCCGTCAGAAACGAAACCCCGACTTGCGCCCTATCCGCATCGTGGCCGGAGCGCTGGGAGGTGGCACACCCAAGCGCGATCTTCTGGTGTCGCGTCAGCATCGCATGGTGCTAAAATCCGCTATCGCGCGGCGCATGTTTGGCCAGCCTGAAGTTCTTGTCGCCGCTGCCAAGCTGCTAGAGTTGTCCGGCGTTTTTGTGGACGGCGGGCTGGCGGATGTTGGCTATTATCATCTGGTTTTTGACGATCACGAAATCATCGTGGCCGAGGGCGCCGAGACGGAAAGCCTTTTGATTGGCCCTGGCATCATGAAAGCCCTTGGCGCTGAGGCACTGAGCGAATTGATTGCGTTGTTTCCACAAGCTTTGGCTGGCGAAGTCTTTGCGATGCCCGCGCGGCCGATTCCGTCGCAGAAACGCACCAAGAAATTGATGGCGCGCCACCGCAAGAACAACCAACCAATCTATGCGCAGGCGGGCAAGGCCTAGCGGGCAACACGACACCTGAAATGCAAAAAAGCCGCCCTGAAAAGAGCGGCTTTCTTTTACGAAGCAAGTCCGTCTGGCGCTTAGCCCTGACGAGCTTTGAACCGGCGTTGCGTTTTATTAATCACATAAACGCGGCCCTTACGGCGCACAACACGGCAGTCGCGGTGACGCTGCTTGAGCGAGCGGAGCGAGTTCTTGACCTTCATGGCCTTCTCCTCATTTCGCGGCGCGACGTGCGCCTGGTTAGCGGGCTGCCTAGACCGTGGTCGAGGCGGTGAATTCATGGTGGGCGATACAAGGATCGAACTTGTGACCCCTTCGATGTCAACGAAGTGCTCTACCGCTGAGCTAATCGCCCATGAAACCTTTGCAAAATCCTGCTCCTCAAGAAAAAGGAGCGCGGATGTCCGCGCTGGTGGAGGCGTCTATAAAAGGAGTCGCAGGGGGGATCAAGGGCTTTCGACAAATATCTTTTTCGGACTATCTTGTCAGCCGATAAGGAGAGTCGATGAGCAGTCAGGCCTATAAACTGGATCGCCCAGAGTCACGCACATCCTGCGTGGTATTTGCCTCGCCGCATAGTGGGAACGACTATCCGGATTGGTTTCTTCAGCGGTCCGTTTTGAATGCGCACAGCATTCGCAGCTCGGAAGATGCCTTTGTAGACAGGCTTTTTGATCAGGCGCCGACATTCGGAGCACCTTTGCTGCGCGCTGGTGTGCCGCGCGCCTGTGTCGACTTCAACCGAAGCGCCGACGAACTGGACCCTGCGTTGATCAGCGGTGTTCGGGGTGTAGGGAACAACCCTCGGGTAGCGTCGGGTCTTGGGGTGATTCCCAGAGTGGTGTCCAACGGTCGCGCGATCTATCGCGGGAAGATTCGGTTGGATGAGGCGGAAACCCGCTTGGAGGCCTATTGGCGTCCGTACCACAAGGCGTTGCAATCGTTGCTCAATGAATCGCTCGCCAAATTCGGCCAGGCGATCTTGCTGGACTGCCATTCGATGCCCCGCGAAGCCTTGGATGCCCTGCGCACGTCGGGCGGGACGCGGCCTGAAATCGTGCTTGGCGATCGCTTTGGCACATCGGCGAGTTCCGAGATCGTCGAGCAGGTCGAAGCGGCCTTTGCCGGCGCAGGGTTCACGGTGTCGCGCAACGCACCATTTGCGGGGGCCTATGTCACACAGCACTATGGGCGTTTGGGCCGCAATCAGCACGCTATTCAGATCGAAATTGACCGCTCGATCTATATGGACGAGAAGCTGATCCAGCCCCACAGCGGATTTGAAGAGGTGCGTTCGCGGCTGCAAAAAGTGATTGCCGAAGTGGTCACAATCGGCGGTGCCTCACAGAATTTGGCGGCGGAATAGCTGGCAGATCCCCGTTGGGTTCCCTAGCGCATCGAGCGCCCTTTCAGAATTGCATCTGTCCCAAATCGCGCGCGGATCTTATCGGTCGCACGCTCTGCCTCTCGTCGTTGGGCGGCTTTGGGATCTAGCAAATCGGCGCTCAGGTCTGCTGCGCTGTCTTCGACAATGTCGGATATGCCGACCCCGATCAGGCGAAACGGCCCTTTTTGCGCGCAGGTGTCAAAAAGCGCGCGGGCCGTTGTATAGATCGTGTCGGTCATCTGGGTAGCGTCGCGCAGGCTTTGTCGGCGGCTGATCAGCGTGAAGTCTTTGCGTTTCAGTTTGAGTGTCACAACGCGCCCTGCTTTGGACTTGGCCTTGGCGCGGTCTGCGACTTGTTCAGACAGTCGCCACAAGTGACCGTCCAGAATGTCCAGATCCGAGGTGTCCTCAAAAAATGTGGTTTCCTTGCTGATGCTTTTGACAGGCGCCCGCGCGGTGATTTTGCGACGGTCTTCGCCGCGTGCCAGATGCCAAAGGCGAAAGCCCATAGAACCAAAACGATCTGTCAGCTCTCTTTGGTCCCATCGCAACAGGTCTGCGAATGTATGAATGCCCGCGCTTTCCAGTCCTGCCTGCGCCGCAGGGCCAACGCCCCAAATCAACCGCACAGGTTGATCGCGCAGAAAGTCAGACGTCTCGGCCTCGCCGATAATTGCAAAGCCCTGCGGTTTGTCTAAATCTGAGGCCACCTTGGCGAGGAACTTGTTGTGACTAAGGCCGATAGAGCCGGTGATGCCCAGCTCGTCCTTCATGCGTTTCACCAGCCGCGCCAGCATCACAGCAGGCGGTGCGCCATGCAGCTTGGCCGTACCGGTCAGATCCATAAAGGCCTCATCCAGCGACAAAGGTTCCACGGCCGGTGTCAGCTCGTCCATCAGGGCACGGACTTGGCGGCTGACCTCGGCATAGACCGACATGCGCGGCTTGACGACCACGGCGTCGGGGCAAAGGTCCAGCGCCTTGAACATGGGCATCGCCGACCGCACGCCACGAATGCGCGCGACATAGCAGGCGGTCGATACAACGCCGCGTTTGCCGCCCCCGATAATCACCGGTTTGTCGATCAGGTCGGGATTGTCGCGTTTTTCCACACTTGCATAAAACGCATCGCAGTCCATATGAGCGATACTCAGACTATAAAGTTCTTCGTGACGCACGATGCGCAGGCTGCCGCAACTGGGGCAGCGGCGTGCGTCCTTGATGTCACTAAGGCAATCGCGGCAGAGGGCAGGCATGGGTCACTCGGATATTCAGATCCCCAGCATAGCATTTGAGCCAGGCGAGCACATCCGCTTTGTCGGGGCCAAGATGGCAGTTTTTGTCGGCAGCGAGCTTGTCTCGTTGTTGCGAGACGATCGCCCCAACATCCCGTGGCCCGCCCAT
>NZ_CAXREH010000016.1:0-27241 GCF_964229375.1 Cognatishimia sp. | reverse complement strand
GAACTCGGCCAACCGATTGCGGCCATGCGCAACCATTTGGCCGCCGCCGAGATGTCTGATGCTGGCCCGTCGCGCGCCATGCCCAAGATCGAAGAACTGGTAGATCGCATGGAAGGCATCACCCGCCAGCTGAAGTTCTTTGCCCATACCGAAGGCGAAGGCTTTACCATTGTAGATCTGCGCGAGGCGCTCAGCGCCAGCCTGTCGCTGGTGACCCCCAATATAGAGAGTGGCGAGGTCGAGTTGCGGTTCTCGCCGCCATCTGACCCTGTGTTGATCTGGGGCAGCAAGTTGCGCATCGAACAGGTCATGGTGAATTTGTTGCGCAACGCGGTGGATGCAATGGAGGATCAAGACACACGGGTTCTGACTGTGGCAATCGGCAGCGATTTGCGGGCTTGGTTCACCATTCGCGACTCGGGTCACGGGCTGGGCGACAGCACGCTGGCCACTCTGCAGGAACCCTTTATGACCACCCGCGAAAGCGGGCGCGGCATGGGGTTGGGTCTGGCGATTTCCTCAAATATCGTGGCCGAACATGATGGCCATCTGACGGCCGAAAACGCACCGGACGGCGGCGCGATCTTTAAAGTAGACCTGCCGCTTTACGGCAGTATGGCGCAGGATGAGGCCGCAGAATGAGCGATACCGTCGAAACACCAAGCATCCTGATTGCCGAAGACGACCGTTCAATGCGCACCAGTCTGATCGATCTGATGGAGGCCGCGGGATGGCGTGTCGAAGCCGTGCCCCGCGCCGAAAAAGTCGCCGAGCGCATGGTGGATTTCCAACCTGATGTCATTCTGTCTGATGTCCGTATGCCCGGCATGTCGGGGCTGGATCTTTTGGCCAGCCTCAATCCGCAGATTTCACCGCCGCTGGTGCTGATTTCGGCGCATGGCGATATTCCGATGGCAACGCAAGCCATCAAAGACGGCGCCTACGGCTTTATCGAAAAACCTTACGAGCCACGCCGGTTGCTGAATATTCTCGCCCATGCCAGCGACCAGCACCGGATGCGCCGCACGACCCAGCGTCTGAAAGATCGGTTGCTGAACCTGTCCGGTCTGGACCGCATCCTGTTGGGGGCCAGCGCCCGCACGCGGGGGCTTCGCGACGAGGTGCTGGATTTTGCTGAAATCGACGTGCCTGTGTTGCTGCAAGGGGAAACCGGAACCGGCAAAGAGCTGGTCGCGCGCGCCTTGCATGATCTGGGCCGCCGGGCGGATGGGCCGTTTCTGGCGCTCAACTGCGCCACACTCAGTGCCGACAGCTTTGAAGAAGACATGTTCGGCCGCGACGCAGGTGCACGCGGGCGGTTGCTCTCGGCGGATGGGGGCACCTTGTTTCTGGACGAAATCGGTGCTTGTCCGATGCCGGTGCAGGCGGCGCTTCTGCGGGTTCTAGAAGACGGCGAAGTGCGCCCCTTGGGGGCAGACACACCGGTTCCCGTGAATTTCCGCGTAATCTCGGCCACCAACGAGGATGCCGAGACCGCCGTGGCCGAAGGACGTCTGCGCAAGGATCTGTTGTTCCGGATCAACCGCGTGGTCTGTGCCCTGCCCACTTTGCGTGAACGGCGCGACGACATCATGTTGCTGATCACGCATTTCATGCAGGAATTCGCGCGGATCTATGAAACCACCCCGCCGGATGTCACGCCAGATGATCTGGCCGCATTGATGGCGCATGACTGGCCCGGCAACGTGCGCGAGCTGCGCAATGTGGCCGAGCGGCGGGTTCTGGCGGCACGGCGCGGAACCGGATCTATGGCAGCGGCCATTCAGGTTGACGGCTTGCCCGAAGACGTGCCCGTCACCCTCAGAGAATCCGTGGCGGCCTATGAGCGCGAGCTGATTTCCAAAGCCATCCAAGCTCACGAAGGCCGCATGGATGCGGTGGCCGAGGCGCTTGGGATCGGCCGGCGGACATTGAATGAAAAGATTGTGAAACTCGGACTGGACAAAGAGGCACTGCTGTAATGAAGACGGCCAATCAGATCCTTGCCAATTTACGCAGTGGCGCCTTGTCCGCCGTGGACCTGATGGCTGAAACCTATGACCAGATCGCGCGGGTCAATCCCAAGGTCAACGCCATTACCGGCCTGCTAGACCGCGACGCGGCGCTGGATCTGGCGCGGCAGGCGGATCAAAGTGACGCAACCGGCCCGCTGCACGGATTGCCCATTGCGATCAAAGATCTTGCCAACGCCGAAGGGTTTGTCACGACGCGGGGATCTCCTTTATTTGCCAACGACAAACCGGCCCCCGCCGATGACATTATGGTGGCGCGGATGCGCGCTGCGGGTGCGTTGGTGATTGGCAAAACCAACGCCCCGGAATTTGGACTGGGCAGCCACACGACGAATCCGGTCTTTGGCCCAACCCGCAACCCCTGGGACTTGTCGCGCACTGCGGGCGGATCATCTGGCGGTGCGGCCGTCGCGCTGGCGACCGGCATGCTGGCGCTTGCGGATGGGTCGGACATGATGGGGTCATTGCGCAATCCCGCAGGCTGGACCAACACCTATGGCCTGCGTCCCAGCTTTGGCGCGGTACCTTCAGAACCCCACGCAGACAGTTTTTTGACGCAGCTCGCCACCAATGGCCCCATGGCCCGCACGCCCGAAGACCTTGCCATGTTGCTGTCAGTACAAGCCGGCGATGACCCACGACAGCCGCATTTTACGCCTCTGCCAAAGGCAGACAGCCCAAAGCCGCTTCGGATTGGCTGGCTTGCGGATTGGGACGGCGCCTATCAGATGGAGGCGGGCATTCTGGACACCTGTTCAGAGGCTCTGGCGGCGTTCAGCGCGCTTGGGCACGCGGTCGTGCCCCTGTCTGCAGGGTTTTCTGCCGAGGCCATCTGGGAGTCGTGGATCACCCTGCGATCCTGGCAGGTGTCTACGCTGCTTGCCCCGCTGGAAGCCCTGCCCAATGGGCGAACGTCGCTCAATCGTCAAGCTATCTGGGAGTTGGATCGCGGCAAGGCAATGTCGGCGCATGAGGTCCACAAGGCCTCGGTGACGCGGTCGCAATGGTACAAACAGGCCGCGCATCTGTTTGAGCAGGTAGATGTGCTCGCACTGCCCACCGCTCAGGTCTGGCCTTTTGATGTGACGCTGGACTGGCCCCAAGAGATCGCGGGCACGGCCCTGGACACCTATCATCGCTGGATGGAGGTGGTGGTGCCTGCCAGTTTGCTCGGACTTCCCGCGCTGGCGGTGCCTGCAGGGTTTGGCGCTGCGGGGCTGCCGATCGGATTGCAATTGATCGGGCCACGCGGATCTGATTTTTCGCTGATACAGATGGCGCAGCCCTATCATGATGCGGTCGATTGGACGGATCGCCTCCCGCCCGCAGTATAAGTAAAAGCTGGCGGCCTCTTTTTTACCTCACAACATCACGTCCTTGATTGATGCGCTTTTCGCGCAAGCGTTATTATTGGTATTGACAATGCGTATTATAATATGCATTTACAATGTGTAATTCAAAGGAGACCAACATGGCACTCGCAGAACTGATCTTGTGGCCCGGCACCAAAGTCTGTCAGCATTTCGGAATCGACCCTAACAGCGATGCCGGTTTGATCCGCTGGATGATCAATACACTGGTCTATCTGGTGATCATGCTGGCCTTTGTGTGGATCGTGGTTGTCTAGGTCTGCGGAAATCCGCAAGCACGCCACCTCGGACCTCGCAATTTTCCTCATACCGCGCTGGCTTTGAATCCGTCACACTCCCGACATCACGCATGATACGGGAGGAACCCATGCGCAAAATTCTAGCCAAAACCACAGTTGCCGCGATCTCACTGACCTTCGCCACCGAAGCGATGGCCACCGAGTGGAACGTATCCCTCTGGGGCAAACGCCGTGCCTTTACCGAGCACGTTGAAAAAATTGCTGAGCTGGTCAGCGAGAAAACCGGCGGCGAGTTCAAGCTGAACCTGTCCTACGGTGGTCTGTCCAAGAACCGCGAAAACCTTGACGGCATTTCCATCGGCGCGTTTGAAATGGCGCAGTTCTGCGCGGGCTATCACCGCGACAAGAACCCTTCGATTACCGTTCTGGAACTGCCATTCCTGGGTGTCAGCAGCCTTGAGCAAGAAGTTGAACTTTCGATGGCCGTCTATCAACACCCTGCCGCCGTCGCGGATCTGGGTCGTTGGAACGCAACCCTGCTGATGCCATCGCCGCTGCCGCAATATAACATCGTGGGTGTCGGTGATGCGCCAGCAACTCTGGCAGACTTCGAAGGCCTGTCCGTCCGCGCAACCGGCGGTATCGGTGCCGCGATGAAGACTGTTGGCGCCGTGCCAACCTCGATGTCTGCAACCGAAGTACGTCAGGCGATGGACAGCGGTGTTGTCAAAGCGGTCAGCTTTGCACCACACGCGCACATGTCCTTTGGCACCATCGAAAACGGCACATGGTGGACTACGAACCTGAACCCTGGCACCGTGAACTGCCCAGTTGTTGTGAACTCTGACGCGCTGGCTGATCTGTCTGATGAGCACCGCGACGCGTTGCTGGGGTCTGTAGATGAGGCGCTTGCGCACTACATCGACAACTACAACAACAAAACCATGGCCGCGTGGGGCCCTGCTCTGGAAGAGCGCGGCATTCAGCAAGTGACATTTGCTGACAGCGAAATCGCAGCCTTCAAAGAGGCCGCGGCGGCACCTGCTGCTGCTGCATGGTTGGAAACCAACACCGCAGCCGGTTTGCCTGCACAAGAACTCTATGACCTTGTGACCGGCATGATCGCCAACGGCAGCTAAGCACTTTGACGAAACGGCCTCGGGGGTTACGCTCCCGAGGCTTTTATTTGGGGGGAGGAACCCATGGCGGGTGGATCTCTGGTGCTGTCAGATAGCAGCACTTTGTCCAGACTGGACGCTTCTCTGTATCGACTGGAACGCATCTTCGCTCTGATGAGCGGGCTGGCGGTGTTTTCCTTGATGGTCCTTGCAGTGGTTTCGGTCAGCGGACGGAATTTTTTAGGCCAGCCCTTGCCGGGCTATGTAGATTGGATCGAACAGGCCATGCCACTGATTGCCTTTATGGGCGTGGCATACACACAGCGCGATGGCGGCCATATTCGCATGGATATTCTGGTCGGACGCCTGCGCGGGCGCGTCCTTTGGACGGCCGAACTGATCACCACTCTGGCGATCCTTTTGCTGATGGTTCTGATGGTCTGGGGCACTTGGGCGCATTTCCAACGCAGCTTTGATTTCGCAGCCCCGCTCTGGAGCCGCGACAGTTCGATGGATATTGCCCTGCCGATCTGGCCTGCAAAATTGTTGGCGCCGGTGGCGTTTTCAGTGCTGGTTCTGCGGCTGTGCCTGCAGGTCTGGGGCTATTGCCGCGCGATTGCGACGAATGCCGAAACGCCGGTCGCCGTGCCTTTGATCGCAGATGCTGCGACGCAGGCCGCGATGGAAGCCGACGCTGTGTCGGGTCTTGAAGAAGATAAAGGGGCCTGACCTATGGAACCGATTGATATTGGATTGGTTGTCTCGGGCGGCTTGCTTGTTCTGGTCGTTTTGGGCATGCGCGTGGCCTTTGCTGCGGGTCTGGCCGGAATTATCGGCCTGATCTGGATTTTCTGGGCCAAGAAAGGCATGGACCCCGAGGACTTTGGCTGGGCGATTACGGTCGCGGCCAAGACCGCTGGGCAGGTGCCACACTCGAAAGTCAGCTCTCAGGCGCTGAGCCTCATCCCTACGTTTATCCTCATAGGCTATTTGGCCTATTACGCGGGCCTCACCAAAGCGCTATTTGAGGCAGCGAAACGGTGGTTCGCCTGGGTGCCTGGGGGCCTTGCGGTGTCCACTGTTTTTGCAACCGCAGGCTTTGCGGCTGTCTCTGGGGCCTCTGTTGCGACATCGGCTGTGTTTGCCCGCATCGCGATCCCAGAGATGCTGAAGATCGGTTATGACAAACGCTTTGCAGCGGGCGTCGTTGCGGCGGGTGGGACACTGGCATCCTTGATCCCCCCGTCCGCGATCCTCGTGATCTATGCCATCATCGTTGAACAGGACGTAGGCAAACTGCTGTTGGCAGGCTTTATTCCGGGTGCCTTCTCGGCGCTGGTCTATGGCGCCTTGATCATCATCCTTGCGCTGACGATTAAAGACTTTGGCCCCCGGGTCACAGGGTTCACCTGGCGCGAACGGTTTGCCTCTTTGCCCCCTGCCCTGCCGATTGTGTTTGTCGTCGTGACAATCATCTTCTTTGTCTACAACCCCTTTGGCGGAGACGCTTGGGGCACGCCAACCGAAGGCGGTGCGATCGGGGCCTTTGTGGTCTTTCTGATGGCGCTTTATCGCGGGATGCGGTGGCCACAGCTCAAGGACGCACTGCTTGAGACCGCAAAGCTTTCGGTGATGATCTTTACGATCATCTGGGGTGTTCTGGTCTATGTGCGCTTCCTAGGGTTCGCCGATCTGCCGGGCGCGTTCTCCGACTGGATCACAAGCCTGACCCTGTCGCCCATGTTGATCCTGATCTGTATCCTTCTGGCCTATGCGGTTCTGGGGATGTTCATGGATGCGATTGGCATGCTGTTGCTGACCCTGCCAGTGGTCTATCCAGCGGTCATGGCTCTGAACGGGGGCGAGTTTGTCTCGGCCGCAGACAGCACCTTTGGCATGAGCGGGCCGATGTGCGCGATCTGGTTCGGGATCTTGGTGGTGAAGATGGCAGAGTTCTGCCTGATCACGCCACCCATCGGTCTGAACTGCTTTGTCGTTGCCGGCGTGCGCGATGACCTGACGGTTCAGGACGTGTTCAAAGGCGTAACCCCGTTCTTCATCGCAGATGGCGTGACGATTGCCTTGCTGGTGGCGTTCCCAAGCATCGTGCTGTGGTTGCCCGGCTTGGTTTAAAAACAGGTGCGAGGGGCCACGGCCCCTCGACCCAACTCTGGTCTGACACTCAGGTGTCTTGATCCGCGAAACATCCCTCTCTTGTCAGATCCATTGCCTGCCTTAAAGTGAAGTCCTGAGGTCACCACCCAAGGAGTCGCTGATGCGGAAACAGGCAGTGATAATCGGCGCGGGCAGCGGTCTATCCGCAGCACTGGCGCGAGAATTTGCAACGGATCACACCGTCACATTGGCCGCGCGGGATGGAACACGCGCCCAGTCGGTTGCCGAGGCCACAGGGGCGCGGCTGGTCCAGTTGGACGCCACAGACGAAACGGCCGTGGCAGATATGGTCGACAGCTTGGATGGTGCGCCAAATCTGGTGGTCTATAACCCTTCGGCGCGAAGTCGCGGACCCATCGCCGAGCTTGACATCGAAGCTGTGCGCAACGCGATTGATGTCACGGCGGTCGGTGCCTTGATCGCCGCGAAACATGCGGCGCGACGGATGCTGGAAAACACGTCGCAACAAGGATGTCGCGGCACCATCCTGCTGACCGGCGCGTCGGCGGGCGTCAAAGGGTTCGCGAACTCTGCGCCCTTTGCCATGGGGAAATTCGCGCAGCGCGGGCTGGCGGAAAGCATGGCGCGGGAATTGCATCCAAAAGGGATCCATGTTGCCTGGGTGAATGTCGACGGCGCGATCCGAAATCCGGGGCGAGACGAGCCCGCAGATCGTCCGGACTCGATGCTGGATCCGGACGCAATCGCGCGAACCTATCGCCATCTCTATGAGCAAGACCGCAGCGCCTGGACCCATGAGATCGCAGTACGCCCTTGGGTCGAGACCTTCTGATGGTGCAGACTGCCAAAAGCGTCGCTGAGGTTGTCACCAGCGGGTTGTGCATCGGATGCGGATTATGTGAAACCGTGAGCAACGGCCGCGTGCGCATGCGCCTGTCCGACGTCGGCGGGTTGCGCCCCATGCCGCTGGACGGGTTTCAGGGTGACGAAGAGGCCAAAGTGCTGCGCGCCTGCCCCGGCGTTGTGGCGATGCCCCGTATTCGAACCGAGGCGGAAAGCGACCCGATCTGGGGCGCCTATTCATCCATGCAATACGCTTGGGCCGGGGACGCGGACGTCCGCTATCGTGGTGCCACCGGAGGCGTGCTGACCGCCTTGGGGATGCATCTGTTGGAAAGCGGACAGGCGGATTTTATCCTGCACGTGCGCGCCATTCCCGATCAACCCATGCGCAATGAATGGGTTATGAGCGAAACCCCTGCCGAGGTTCTGGCCCACGCCGGATCGCGCTATGCGCCAGCAGCACCTTTGGCCGGTTTGAAAGCCGCCTTGGATCGCGACCAGCCCTTTGCGCTGATTGCCAAACCCTGTGACATCGCGGCCGTGCATGCCTTTGCGAAAGAGGATCCGCGGGTTGATCGGCTGTGTATCGCCCGCATGGTGATGGTCTGTGGCGGGCAATCGCGGATCGGAAAATCCCAGAAATTGCTGCGTGATTTTGGCCTGCGCGAAGACGAGCTGTCGCTGTTTCGCTATCGGGGTTTTGGCAATCCGGGGTTGACGACCGTGGAAACCAAGGATGGACGCCAATTCACCACAACCTACAACGCGCTTTGGGACGACGAAGGCACGTGGGAGCTTGAGACCCGCTGCAAACTCTGTCCGGACGCCATGGGCGAGGCCGCGGATATCGCCGCGGCGGATGTCTGGCCCGGAGGTGGCCCAACAGGCGAAGACGCAGGCTTCAACGGGATTATCGTCAGATCACCCATCGGCGAAGCAATCGTTGCAGCGGCAACTGCGGCGGGCCATCTGGTCTTGGGCGATGCGATCACGCCGAAGATGTTCAACGATTTTCAGCCGCATCAACTGCGCAAGAAACACGCGGTCGAAGCGCGCTTGTCGGGGCTGGAACAAGCAGCGCTGCCTCGGATCGACACGCGCGGGCTGCGGCTTGAAGCATTGGGGGAAGCGCTTTCTGAGGCCGACAAAACCCGCCAAGTCGAGGGCATCCAGCGACGCGTTGCTGAAGGGCGCGTTCAAGAGGCTCTGCCCAAACCCTTGGATTAGACATCCCTAGGGACGCGTCCGCGCGCTGTGGGCCTCCCATTCTCGGATCAAGGTGGCACGCCTGCCGGGATATTTGCTGTCCAGCGGTGTCAGAGTTTCCACGCGGTCGGTGCGAAAGTGGCGAAAATCCTGCCGGGTTTCGCACCACGCGACGATATAGCGAACGTTGTCGAGAAAGGCGATCAAAAGCGGCCAGATCACGCGATCTGTTGCAACGCCTTTGGTGTCTTTATACGCAATCTTCGTGCGATATCTTTCGCGGATGGCCCGCCGCAGGGCCGCGCCGTCAAAGATATCCTGCGTGATGGTGCCCGGCACAATAGACCGCGAGCCCGCGTCAAGAATAACGGGGCGCAGCTCGTCTGGAATGGCTTCTGACAATTTCGCCACAAGATCCCGTGCGGCCCGCGCCAGCGACGGATCTGACTGCGCCGCGACCCACTCGGCCCCCAGAGCCGCAGCTTCGAGTTCATCAGCCGTCAGCATCAATGGCGGCATGTCATAGCCCTCTCCCAGCACATATCCCGTCCCGGCCTCGCCAGTGATCGGAACCCGCTGCGCCATAAGTTCGGCCATGTCGCGATAGAGCGTGCGCAGCGAGATCTCGAGTTCATCAGCCAGCGCGCGCCCTGTCACGGGCCGCTGCTTGCCACGTAGGATCTGGATAATCTGGAACAGACGCTCGGTGCGACGCATTTTTCTCTCCTGCTGACACACTGCTGCCATAACGCTGTCAGCAGCGCAAATGTATTCCAGCCTCAACGCCCCTTTCGGGGCCACACTTACTGGAGAGACACATGATTAAATTCCAACGCAGCTTGATGATCGATGCGACCGTTGACGAGGTCTGGGCCGTTCTTGAAAGGTTCATGCATATCGACGAATTTGCCCCACAGATCGCCCGGGTCGAGGCTTTGTCACAGAACGATGCCGGGCTTGGCGCCAAGCGTCGCAATATCTTTGAGAACGGCGGATCGATGGTGGAAGAGGTGATTGCCTGGACCCCGAAACAAAGCTTTACCGTGCGACTGTCTGAAATGGACAACATGCCGTTGAGGGCTGCACAATCCACGACCTCGCTGACGTCCAAGGGCGGCAAGACACAGGTGACATGGGGCTTTGACTATCAGGTGAAATTCGGCCCCCTTGGATGGGTTTTGGGCAAGACCCTGATGAAAATGATGATGGGCAAGGTGATCGATGCGAATTTGAAAGGGCTGGACGCATTGGTCCAAAAGAGGCGTCTGGCCTGACAGTTCGCCCGTTTCTGTTGCCAAATCGCCGCCTTTTCGACACAGCGGCGGAAAGACTGCTTTTCTGACGGCGCGTTCCGAGGCAGCTTTGCGTTGGAACGAACAGGAGAGTCCCGGTGAAAGATGCACTGGATCGCAAGATCATTGCCGCGCTTCAGGCGAATGCGCGGCAGTCCACCGCGAAAATCGCATCGCAGGTGGATGTGGCCCGCACAACCGTACACGAACGCATCGCGCGGATGGAACGTGAGGGAACGATCAAAGGATACTCGGTGGTTTTGGGCGACAGCGATGCTGTTCCAATGGTGCAGGTGATCGTGATGCTGGCCGTCACGCAGCAGGACACAGCAAAGATCCTGCAAAAGCTTGAGGACTATCCCGAAATCAAACTTTGCTTGTCGGTTAACGGAGAATACGACCTGATGCTCTCGGTCGAAGCCCCGCGGATCGAGGATCTGGATGTTCTGGTGGATGAGCTCGGTCTCATTCCCGGCGTGAACCGCACCAAGACCCATGTTGTGTTTGGCCGCCGCATTGATCGTGACTGACGTTTCGCCGAAATACTCATCAAATTGACGGCTTGTCCGGACTAATCGTCACCTTTGCCTCTCTGATCTGACACCGCTCTCTGCCACACTTTCCTCAGAAGCCAGAAGGAGAGCGCAAAATGCATTGGAACATCTGCATCGTCGGGGCCGGTAAAATCGGCCAAATGATCGCACAGCTTTTGCAGCAGTCGGTGAATTATCACGTCACAGTCGCGGATCAGGATCTGAGCGCCTTGGCCACCGTGCGTGCTGCTGGGGTTGCGACGATTCAGGTTGATGCATCTGACACAGAAAGTCTGGCAAAATCGCTGCAGGGGTTTGACGCCGTGATTTCCGCAGCGCCGTTTTTCCTGACACCCACGATCGCCGCCGCTGCTCAGAAAGCGGGCGCGCATTACTTTGACCTGACCGAAGACGTCGCCGCCACCAACGCCGTGCGCGATATGGCCGAAGGGTCAGAAACCGCCTTCATGCCGCAATGCGGGCTGGCGCCGGGGTTTGTCGGAATCGCAGGCGCGGCACTGGCCGAAGAATTTGACACGCTTGAGAGCCTGCATATGCGTGTCGGAGCCCTGCCGCTGTTTCCGACGAACGCGCTTAAGTACAATCTGACATGGTCAACGGACGGGCTGATCAACGAATACTGCAACCCCTGCGATGCCATCGTGAACGGCGATCTTGTGAAAACCGCGCCGCTGGAAAACTATGAAATTCTCAGCCACGACGGCGTTGACTATGAATGTTTCAACACCTCTGGCGGGCTGGGCACCCTGCCTGAAACCCTGCTGGGACAAGTGCGCGACGTCAGCTATCGCACCATGCGCTATCCCGGTCATTGCGAAATTCTAAAGCTGCTTTTGCACGATCTGGGTCTGGAACGCCGCCGCGATCTGCTGAAAGAGATCTTTGAAACGGCCTTGCCGCGCACCAATCAGGATGTGGTGATGGTGTTCTGCACTGCCAAGGGCACAAAGCGCGGCCAGTTGCGCGAAAAGAGCTATATCAACAAAAGCTATTCCCGCGAGATCAACGGCGACATCTGGAGCGCCATTCAGGTCACAACCGCCGCCGGTGTCCTCGGTGCCGTCGATCTGATGCGTCAAGGATTTTTGCCGACCAAAGGCTTTGTGCGCCAGGAACAGGTCAAACTTGCTGATTTCATGAGCACCGAATTCGGCAGCCTATATGCGCCAGGCGATGTTTTGGCCCAATATCGCGCCGCTTAAAACGACGTGCCTCCCTTGCCCATGCGTAAAGCGGCATTTGACAAATCCGATTCGTCGGGCAAGGGTGAGGCTCCTTGTTAGCTCAGGGAGGCATTTGGCGCGTCAGGGATAGGAGGACGCCGCCGAAAGCATAGGGGTCGTGCTGGGATGCGCGGCCCCTGTTTCTTGCAAAATACGTGCTTTGTTAAACCTTAGCGGGACACCCGCGTCCACGCCTTCAAAGCGGCCCGAATCCCTAGGGATCGTCCATCGCCCCGTCCCAGTCATAGACCACGATGTCTTCTGTCTCGCGTGCGCCCAGCTTTCGATAGAGCGCGCGGGCGGGGGCGTTGTCACCTTCGGTCGCCAACCAGATGCCTTTGCACCCGGACGCCCGAGCCAACGCCAGCAAGTGTTCGGTGACCGCTGCGCCAAAGCCCTGATTGCGCATATCCTCGTCGACCCCCACCTCATTCACAAAGAAAGCAGGCGCTTTGTCCGGGTGCAACAAGATTGACCCTGATGCAAAGCACACCACACGCGCGCCCAAGGTCGCGAACACCATCAGATGCCCGGGGTCCGCAAGGAAGGCCCGCAGCTGGTCGGGATCAACCGGATTGTCAAAGACATTCGCCGCATGAAGCAGCCCTGCTGTCTCGTCAGTGAGGCGATGAAAGGACAGGTTTTCGATCACAGCAGGCTCCTATCGCGCCCCTAGTCATAGTCACGCAAACCCGCGTCCTGCACCAGCAGCGTGCCGTCATATTTCGGCAGATCATCGCTCATGTCCAGCCACGGCAGTTTGGATTGATAGTTGACGTGGAAGGTCGGCTGAAACTCGGTCGGGTCCATAAGCGACGCCGCATAAAGGTGCATCCCCCCCTCGTAGTGATCGGCCTCAAACCCCATCGGCGCGCCACAATCTGCGCAGAAATGCCGAAACACGCCCTTAGAGCTGTTCAGCGTTTTGGGCGCCTGCCCGGTCCAGCGGAAGTTTTTCAGCGGCACGCCCAGCCACGCCACTACAGGAGCGGAGCAATTGCGGCGGCAATCGTCGCAGTGACAATAGCAGGCCCAGGTGACCTCGCCGTCATATTCCCAAGAAGTCTTTTTGCAGAAGCATTGGCCGCGTGTCATTGGGGTCTCCTCACTTTGCGTCCAAGCTTGGGCCATGTGCGCCCTGGGTCTTTGCCAAATGCGACACCTCGGGTCCGGCAGCGCAAAGAAACCCTTTATCCGACCTGCGTGCTGTCTTAACCTTGCCTCCAAGTTACCCGTTGCGAGTTTCCCGTGGAGTCACACACTGCCCTGATCGCGCGTATTGCGCAGCAAGACCGGTCGGCCTTGGCCGCACTTTATCGCGAGCTGGAAAAGCCTGTTTACAGATTTATTCAGTCAAGATTGAACGATCCCTTCGAGTCATCCGACATACTTCATGACGTGTTCATCGAAGTCTGGCGCTCTGCCAGCCGATTTGAAGGGAGATCGAAAGTGCAGACATGGATATTTGGCATCGCCTATCGCAAAGTCATCGACCGCCACCGCAAGGCCGGGCGCACTGATCTGACGGATGAAACCCCGGATCTGGTGGATGAAGACAACAATCCAGAGGCCTGCCTCGCCGCGGGACAAGAAGCCGAGCATGTACGCCACTGCTTGGGAACACTCAGCGACGAGCACCGCAGCGCGATCTCGTTGGCCTTTTGGCAGGACATGAGTTATCGCGAAATCGCCGAGGTCGCCAAGACCGCGGAGGGCACGATCAAGACTCGGATCTTTCATGCCAAGAAACTCTTGATGCGCTGCCTGTCCGGGCGGCTGGAAGGTGTGGCGTCATGACCTTATCCCGCGATGAAATCGAAGCCCTATTGCCGTTTCTGGTGAACGGCACGCTTGAGGGCGCAGAACTGGCCGAGGTCGAGGCCGCCGTTGCCGCTGACGAAGGGCTGGCCGCCGATGTCGCCACCCTGCGCGCCATTCGCGCCACCATGCAGGCAGACGAGACAGGCTTCAGCCCGGGCGAAATGGGTCTTGCGCGTGTGATGCGCGATATAGAGGATGCGCCGGTGCAACTGAACCGCGCGCCCCGCACTCGCATGTGGCAAGTTGCGGCGGCCCTACTGCTTGCGGTGGTGATTGGTCAGGGCGCGTTGATGATGACCCAAGGTGGCGGCGGACCGGGCTATGAGCTGGCCGGCGGTGCCGAGGCGGATCTGGTGCTGACCATCGTGCCAAGCACAACCGAGGAACAGCTGCGCAATGCGCTGTTGGATGCGGGGGTCGAAATCACATCGGGGCCATCGGCTTTGGGTCTTTATGAAGTGACCGTCCTAGAGGGCATCACATTGGAAGAGGCCATCGGCAGCCTGACATCCGCGACGGGCGTCATCGACAGCGTCGCACAGCCGTAGTAATCGCGAGGACAGAGCATGGCGTTGAAACATCTGCTGGCACTTGCATGCGTGGTGCTGCTTGCAGCGCCCGCCGAGCTGTTCGCGCAGGGCCGCGTGCCAAACCCATCTTCACGCGATGACGACGACAGACCTGCCAGCCGCGTACCCGCCGACGTCGCAGTGTTTCGTAACGGACGTGCAGAGTTTGTGGTCACCGGTCCACCCGCAACATCAGGTGCCGCGATTGCCGCACTCAGCAACGCCGGTGCAGAGCTGGTGTCCAGCCGCAGCCTTAACGCTCTGGGGCGTCGCGTGTTGATTTTCGACTTCCGCAATCGTCTCAGCCTGCAACGCGGGCAGGACATTCTGGATCAGGCCGCGCCGAACCAGTTTCTGGATTTCCACCACCTCTATGGGTTCGCGCAGGCCAAACCGCGCATCTATGCCCCCGGCTTGATCGGAGACCCCAGTGGCGGCTGTCGTCTGTCCTCTTCACGGCGCATCGGCATGATCGACGGGCCGGTTAATCCCAAACACCCTGCCCTAAAGGGCGCGCGGGTGACACAGGCCTCATCGCTGGACAGCGCCACAAAATCTGCTGACACCAGCCATGGCACAGCCGTGGCGACCCTTATCGTGGGCGAAGACGTGAGGGGCGCTTTGAACGGGTTTGCCTCGGGCGCGCATCTTTATGCGGCAAACGCCTTTGGCCGCGAACGCGCAGGCATTCGCGCGGATGTCGACCGGATCGGGGCCAGTCTGAACTGGCTGCTGTCCAACAATGTGCGCATTATCAACATGTCCTTTGCAGGCCCCAGCAATCGCGCCCTTGAGGATCTGCTTAGACAGGCGCAGCGCAAAGGGGCCGTGATGATCGCGGCGGCGGGCAACGACGGGCGCAAGCTGGCCAAATACCCCTCGGCCTCGCCTTCGGTCATTGCCATTACGGCGGTTGATGCACGCATGCGCAAATATCGACGCGCGAACTGGGGTGGCCATATCGAATTTGCTGCCCCGGGTGTCGATCTTTATGTCGCCGACCGGAGTGGCGGTGGCTATGCCACCGGCACCTCTTATGCCGCGCCGATTGTTGCGGCCTTTGCAGCAAGACTTGGGGTGCGCTCGGCAGACAGCCTGCGATCGTCGCTGCGTGCCTCGGCGGTTGATCTGGGCTCGCCCGGTCGTGACGCGCAATTTGGCTGGGGTCTAATTCACACCAAAGGGTGTTAAGGCGCGTTTGCTGCGCCTTTCTGCTGGCTAAAATCTGTGAAATTTTCACCGACGCCGCTGATTAAAGTCACGCCACCTGTCGTGCGTTCACACAAAAATACAAAATAAAATACAATAAAAACAGTATATTACAAATTTTTTCAGAAAAAATCGCATTTTCTTTGAACCATTCGGCCTGCTCCCACGACCTATGACTGTAACGCGGTTGAGAGCCGCAAGCACAGCAACTTAGAAAATGGAGTAAGATCATGAAAACCACCTTCGCAGCACTGGCCACCGTCGCAACCCTGTCCACCGCAGCTATCGTTCCAATGCAAGCAAACGCAGCCATCGGCTCGCTGGGCGAATGCTACAACGCGGTCATCACATGGTGTAACGAAACCCACCCGAACCACGCTCAGGAATGTGCAGGCGGCGGCATGGATGAATGTGACGAAGTCTTTGCCTCTGCAATCCCAATGGGCGGATTTGACCACATCAAAGTACGCCCAACCAAAGGCGGCCTGAAATGGAAGCTGATCGACACAAGCAAACGCTTCAACGCTCAGAACAACAATGATGATGACGACGATGACCGTCGCCCAACAGCGCCAAGCCGCTCCCGCACAGTAGGTCGCTAAGACCACCCCCGCCTCCTCCCAACCAAGGGCCCTCGCAAAAGCGGGGGCTTTTGGCGTTAGTGCTGTGGATTTCGGCTGGCGTGAATGTCTTGAATGCGTTTAGGCCAGGTCGAGCGAATGAACGCGAGCGTATCCCAGATTTCGTCTTCGGTCAGGCTTTCCGCAAACCCCGGCATTCCGCTGTTGATCCCACTCACGCCGCGCTCGGCCAAAGCTGCCGCACCGCCCAAGGCCGTAGAGTCAAACAACAGCTGGTTGTCGTGATGCCAGGTATGACCAGACGCATCATGAGGCGGTGCGCGCAGAACGCCATTCTCGTCAGGCGTCTGCCAATTGTCCTGTCCCTGCAACTCTACCCCGTGACAGGCCGCGCAATAGGACTGATAAAGCGCTTCGCCCCGTATCAGGTCTCGGTTGTCAAGTTCGTGATCGGCCTGCGCCAGAACAGGTGCACAAGACAGCGCTACGATCATCCAGAATTTTGTGCTGGGTGGATGTCCCTTGGTGTTGGTTCCAATCTGCATCTTAATAAATTCCATTCTCGCGTTGCACCTCTCTTATATAGCGCACAACCATCGCTACATCCGCACGGGTCAGCCCCTCGACTTTGGGCATGTTCCCAAAAGGCCAGTGGTGCTGGCGCACCCCAAAGGCCACCGCGCGCTGAAAGGACTCATCGCCATGGTGCGAGGATTCATAAATCTTGTGGATCAGCGGCGGCGCGACGCCATCCTGCCCCTGCGCATTCACGCCGTGACACGCTGCGCATTTGGCCTCAAACACCGTCTTGCCGATGTTCGCTGTGTCCGAAAGCGTCTGTGGCAAGGTCACAGAGACCAGCGCCGTCGACGCGCCAGAGTCGTCTGCGACGGCCGGCTCGGGGGGATCTGAGCGCGTCATCAGTACGACCACCAATCCGGCGGCGACAACAGCAGCCGCGGCATATTTCAGCATGGGTTCACCTCTTTTTTGTGCGGTCTAGCGCCTCCAGCAAGGGGAGGGTCAAGCACAAACCTCAAGGTTTTTTCGATCCGGCGATCAGCCGCCCCGCAGGCGCTGCATCAGATAGATTTCGCTGTCCTCGTTCAAAGGATGCGTCAGGTCCGTGGCCATGATCCGGCCGTCCACAGATACGCTGACGTTGTCTTCGAGATAGTCTTCGAGTCCCGGATGCAGCGCCGCCAGCGCCGTCAGCATCTGGCCAATGGTGCCCGCCTGAACCTGAACCACGTCCTGGCCGCCCGCCAGACTGCGCAATCCGGCCCAGAGATGTACTGTCACGGTCGGTTTCATAGGGGTGCTCCGCCAAGCTCATAGGTGCAGATTTCATCAAGATGCAGGGTGGATTGTGTTTCCCCCAACTGCAGGACGCCCAGCTTTGGCGCTTCTTGTGCAGGCGCGAAACTGTCCCAATCCCATCGCGGGCGTTCCGGAGGGGCCTGATAAAGCACTGAAGGAAGTGTTGCCAGCGTCACCTGCCCGCGATGGCCAAATGTGGCCCGATGCACGTGACCTGCATAGACAGAGCGCACGGATGGATAACGATTTACCACAGCCCAAAACGCATCCGCCGCCTGCAGCCCATCTGGATCCAGCATCGTCAAACCCAAAGGCGCCGGTGGATGATGCATGAACAGCGACACGGGACTGTCTGCGGCGGCGTCCAATGTCTGATCCAGCCAGTCCAGGCGCGCAGGACACAGCGTTCCGGCGTCAGATCCCTCGTCCAGCGTGTCCAGCGCGATCAACACGTGTCCATCGGCGTTCACTGCGTATTGCACAAATTCTGACATCACACCCTCTGGCAATGGCAAATGATCGCGCAGAAGGCCCCTTCGGTCGTGGTTGCCCGCCAGAGGCAGCACAGGCACGCTCAGACGCCCTAAGGCCGCTCTGAGGGCCGTATAAGCCTCTGCGCTGGCCGTCTCGACCATATCGCCCGTTATGATACAGCAGGCTGCGTCTGAATGATGGGTGTTGATCAGGGTGATGGCCGCGTCCAGTCGGACGCGGGGATCATGGCCGTGGACAAGCGCGTGCGCATCATAGTGGAGGTCAGACATCCATATGAGTTTCAGCACGCGCCCATCCTTTTTATGTGTCCGACTGCTCTTTCAAAGCTTTCAGGATCTTTGGCGGAGACATCGGCAGTTCTTTCAGCCGCACACCCGCCGCATTCGAAACCGCATTGGCAACCGCCGCCAAAGGCGGAACGATGCCGGTCTCGCCAACACCGCGTACCCCATAGGGGTGACCGGGGTTGGGGACTTCGACGATGACCGTGTCAATCATCGGCAGATCGCTGGCCACCGGAATGCGGTAGTCCAAGAAGATCGAGTTCTGCAGACGCCCGTCGTCACCATAGATGTACTCTTCGTTCAGCGCCCAGCCGATGCCCTGTGCGGCGCCGCCTTGGAACTGACCTTCGACATAGGCCGGATGGATCGCCTTGCCCGCATCCTGAATGACCGTATAGCGGATGATGCTGGTCTTGCCGGTTTCCGGATCAACCTCGGCATCCACGATATGGGTACCAAACGAAACACCAGCCCCTTCAGGAGTCGCCTCGAAGTGCCCCGAGATCGGGCCTCCGGTGCGGCCCATCTTGGCGGTGATCTTGGTGATATGCAGCGGTTCAAAATCTCCGGCGTTCGGGCCGGAAGGTTTGGCAAAACCGTCTTCCCAGGTCACAGCCTCTGGGTCGATGCCCCACTGCGCTGCGGCGCGGCCTTTCAGTTTCTCAACCGCGTCGCGTGCGGCCTTGATGGTCGCCAGACCCGAGGCATAGGTCACGCGGCTGCCGTGGCTGACGTCGTTATAGCCCAGCGTCGCTGTGTCCGCGATGGTGACGCGGATGTTCTCGTATGGGATGCCCAGAACTTCGGCCGCCATCAACGCCATGGACGCCCGCGAGCCCCCGATGTCGGGTGTGCCGACTGAAATCTGCGCGGTGCCATCCTCGGACAAGGCCAACGACACCGAAGTCTCGCCGCCGTGGTTGAACCAGAACCCAGACGCAACGCCGCGCCCTTGCCCCGGCTTCAGAGGGGCCGCGTAATGCGGATGCGCTTTGGCGGCTTCCAGACAGGCGACCTGACCGATGGCTTCATAGGTCGGACCATAGCTGGCCTTGGTGCCCTCTTTGGCAGCGTTCTTGAGGCGTACTTCAATCGGGTCCAGACCCAGCTTGTTGCACATCTCGTCAATCACGCTTTCCGCAGCAAAGGCACTCATCGGCGCGCCCGGCGCGCGATACGCAGCCTGCTTTGGACGGTTGGCGATCACGTCATAACCGACCTGACGCACATTCTGCAGGTCATAGGGCGCAAAGGCGCACATCGCCGACATGTCTGCAGGCGCTCCGGGGAACGCGCCGCCCTGCAAGCGGAAGATGCCCTGTGCAGCCGTGATCGTGCCGTCCTTGGTCATGCCAATTTTGACGTCCATCGAGGCAGAGGCCGTCGGGCCGGTTGCGCGGAACACGTCCGAGCGGCTCATAACCATTTTGACCGGGCGGTTGGTCTTGCGCGACAGGGCCAGTGCGACAGGCTCCAGGAACACGGTCGTTTTGCCACCAAAACCACCGCCGATTTCCGACGCCGTCACCCGCAGCTGGCTGGCTTCAAGATCCAGCAGCGCTGCGCAGACTTTCTGAAAGAAGAAGTGGCCCTGCGTTGTGCACCACAACTCGCCCTTGCCGTCGCTGCCCAGCATGCCAAGGCAGGCGTGCGGCTCGATATAGCCCTGATGGGTGGCTTCGGTCTTATAGGTCTGCTCCATCACCAGATCGGCCTCAGCAAAACCTGCTTCGACATCCCCGTGACCGGATTCGTGATAACGCACCACGTTGGGGTGCATTCCCTCGGGCACGGATTTGTCGGCGCTACCCTCGCGGATCACCGGTGCATCCGCAGCCATTGCCTCGTCCACATCGGTCACATGCGGCAGAACTTCGTAATCCACTTCGATCAGCTTCACAGCGTCGCGCGCGATCAAGGCAGAGGTGGCCGCAACCGCCGCCACAGCATGGCCGTCATAGAGCGCCTTTTCGCCCGCCATGACGTTTTCCATCACGTTCCACATTTCCCCTGCAAGGCCCGGCTTGTGCTGGACCACATTGGGGAAATCCGCGCGGGTGACCACGGCCTTCACACCCTCAAGCGCTTCGGCCTTAGAGGTGTCGATACCCTTGATGCGCGCATGTGCATGCGGGCTGCGCAGAACCGCACCGTGCAACATCCCCGGCGCAACCATGTCTGCCCCGAATTTCGCGCGGCCTGTTACCTTGTCCAGCCCGTCGGGGCGGTCAGGGCGTGTCCCGACAAAAGTGAAACCGTCTTTCTTCAGATCGTTGTCCAAAGCCATCACGAGGCCTCCCGCATGTCTGCCGCAGTCTCCATGACCGCTTTGATGATTTTGTCATAGCCCGTGCAGCGGCACAGGTTGCCCGCCAGCCAATAGCGCACCTCTTCCTCGGTCGGAGAGTCGTTCTTTTCCAGCAGGTTCTTGGCCGCAACCAGAATGCCCGGCGTGCAGATGCCGCACTGAAGCGCTGCATGTTCGATGAACTTCGCTTGCAGCGGATGCAGCGTTTCGCCATCCGCGATGCCTTCGACCGTGGCAATCGCTTTGCCATTGGCCTCGGCCCCAAGCATCAGACAAGAGCAGACCAGCCGCCCGTCAACTTCGACTGAGCAGGCCCCGCAGTCGCCGGTACCGCAGCCCTCTTTTGCGCCGGTCAAAGACAGTTTGTCCCGCAGGCAGTCCAACAGCGTCTCGCGAGGATCGCAAAGGAAATCGACCGGATCGCCGTTCACAGTGGTGGAAACGTGGATCTTAGACATGTTTGGCCACCTTTTTACCTTGGGCGCGATCATAGGCGCGTTGTGCAGTGCGGCAGGCCAGAACGCCCGCCACTTCGGTGCGGAACTCGATCGTGCCGCGTTTGTCGTCAATCGGGTTACAGGCGGCGCTGGCTGCGGCCGCAAGTTTCGCTTTGGCGTCCTCGTCCAGCGTCGAGCCGATCAATGCCGCCGCCGCATCAGGCACCATGAGCGCCGTTGGTGCCACCGCGCCAAGCGCCACGCGCGCTTCGGTGATGACATCGCCATCCAGCTGCAGACTGACGCCGACACCGACCACGGCGATGTCCATTTCAGTACGTGGGATAAACCGCTGATAGGCGTCGCCCGCGGCCTCGCCCCGCGCAGGGATATGCACGGCCGTGATGACTTCGCCTTTGGTCAAGGTCGTCCGACCGGGGCCTGCCGGAATGTCTTCGACAGCCACAACGCGACCGCCCTCTGGCCCCATCACCGAGACAGTCGCCCCGGCTGCCATCATGCCTGGAACGGAATCTGCAGCAGGCGAGCCGTTGCAGAGGTTTCCAACCAATGTGGCGCGGCCTTGCACCTGTGTCGAGCCGATCAGGTCCATGCCTTCAACAAGACCGGGCCATACAGCACACAGGCCTGCGTGCTCGGACATCTCGGCACCGGTCACGGCGATGCCCAGCGTCCAGCTGCCGTCGTCATTTTGGACAATCTCATGCGTGCCCGGAATATGTTTGATATCAATCAGATCATCTGGCGTCACCAGATCGGATCTCAGCTGAACCAGCACATCTGTGCCGCCCGCAAGAAACCGAGTGATCCCCTCTGCCTGCGCAGCAATCTCGACCGCGTCTTCAAAGCTGGCTGGGGTGTGATAGCGCATAGTGCCTCCCTCGCGTACACGGGGCACCTGCCCCTTTGGGTACGAAGTTAGCAGGCGGGGTGTCGGAGTCCAGTTTGAAACCGACGTGGCTATGGCGCATTTTGCGCAAAGTCAGACTCTCGAGATGCACAGCCCCTCTTGACCTCGCGGCAGCTCGCCATAGAGAAAGGCAATGATGGACCCGATTTTCTCTGCCCGCGCCAATTGCCTGTTTGATCGCGCCAATCTGGTCAGCGACAATCCGATCTTTGCCAAATGGGCCCTTGGCGCGCCGATTGCAGTGTTTGGAAACTGGGTGGGCGGACGTGTTCAGGTGTCAGGCACAGAGATCAGCTTTGCCATGAACGGCATGAACCGCTTGTTTCAGCACGACACCGCAGCCTTGTCTGTGCCGCTGCATCAGGTGTCCTCGGTGCGCTTTGGCAAAATGTTCAAACTTGCCCGCACCGTTGATTGTGACACCGCGGACGGCACGTTGAGGTTTCGCTGTTTCGGGCGTCAGAACGATGCCCTGCTTGCTGCGATCAGCGCGGCGATGTCGCCTGAATCCTCTGCAACCAAGCCAACGACGCGTCCGTAGGCCCATTGGGTCGGTATTCCGCCCCGATTGGGCGGCTCCAGTGCAGGTCTGTGAGCGTATCAAAAACCGCATCATAATCCAGCTCGCCTTGATCGGGCGACAGACGGTCCGGCACCGAGGCGATCTGAACGTGTCCGATGAGCGGTGCCAGTTGGCGCAGCCGACCGATCACGTCGCCCTCGGTGCGCCCAACGTGATAACAATCAAACATAAGCTTTAGATGCTGTGCGTTCACTTTGCTCAGGATATCAACGGCCTGATCTGTTGAGGCCAGGAAATACCCGGGCACGTCAACCGGGTTGAGCGGTTCGATCAACAGGGTGCGCGACGTTAGCCCTGCCGCAAATCTCAGATTGTCCAGAAAAGCCGCCTCAGCCTTTGGACCTTGCGCACGACCTGCCATGATGTGAATGGCATCCGCTTCAATCGCATCGGCATAGGCGACCGCTTGTTCAATGGATTTGCGGGCCTCTTCCGTGCGGTCGGGACATGCGCATAAGCCGAAATCAAGATCGCTGCCTCTAGAGGTATTGATCCCCAGCATCCGCAGCCCGCTGTCTTGCAAGGCCGCGCGCACCTGTTTTGCTGGTGTGTCATAGGGCCAATGACATTCCACCGCCGCAAACCCTGCTGCTTTTGCGGCGAAAATCGCGTCCACAAGCGGCAGGTCAGCCCAAAGAAATCCAAGGTTGGCAGAGAATCGAAGCTGCGTCATGCGCGCAGCTTACCCGGACGCCGCCTCTAGATAAGCCCCAATCCGCGCGCGCTGCTCAGAGCTGAGGCGCAGGCCCAGTTTGGTGCGTCGCCACAGAAAATCATCGGCGTTCACCACCCACTCGCGACGCATGGCCCAATCCAGCTCGGCCGCGGTGATCCCTGCGCCGAAATCTTCGCCCAGGTCAGCCGCGGTGGTGGCCGCGCCATAGATGTCAAACACCTCGGTGCCATAGGTCCGCAGCAGGCGCGTCACATGTTTGTCCTCTAAAAACGGATAGCGCGTGGCGATCTGTTGGCTGAGATCTGCGACGCCGTCCGGTGCAAAATCCCCGCCAGCCAGCGGCACGCCTGCCGTCCATTTGGCCGCAAGATCCGGAAAGAACTTGCCCACCTCATCTAACGCGGCTTCTGCCAACCGCCGGTAGGTGGTAATCTTGCCGCCAAACACATTCAGGATCGGCGCGCCGCCGTCGGTGTTCACGCGCAAGACATATTCGCGGGTGGCTGCCGTCGCATTGGCCGCGCCGTCATTATACAGCGGGCGCACGCCGGAATAGGTCCAGACCACATCCTCGGCGGTCAGTTTTTGTTTGAAATACCCGTTGGCGAACTGGATCAGATAATCCCGTTCCTCGTCAGAACAGGTGGGCGTTTCCTCAAACGACGCGTGATCTGCATCGGTGGTGCCGATCAAAGTGTAATCCTGCTCATAAGGGATCGCAAAGATGATGCGCCCGTCCGTGCCTTGAAAGAAATAGCATTTGTCGTGGTCATAGAGGCGTTTGGTGACAATATGACTGCCGCGCACGAGGCGGATGTTTTCAGACGAGTTGATCCCCGCAACCCCCTGGATCACATCCATCACCCAAGGCCCGCCCGCATTCACCAGCATCTTGGCTTTAAAGCGCCCGTGTTGTTCGGTGGTGATCTCCCAATGGTCCTCAACGCGCCGCGCAGATGTGACTTTGGTGCGGGTCATGATGTTCGCACCGCGCGCCTCGGCATCGCGCGCGTTCAGCACCACAAGCCGGCTGTCCTGTACCCAACAATCGGAATACTCATAAGCCTTGGCGAACCGCGCCTCGATCGGAGCGCCTTCGGGCGCGTGTGTCAGATCAACGGTTGTGGTCGCAGGCAGGATTTTGCGCCCGCCCAGATTGTCATAAAGAAACAGCCCCAAACGGATCAGCCACGCCGGACGCCGCCCCTTCATCCAAGGCATTACCGTCGTCAAAAGCTTGGACGTCGGGGTTGTCGAGTCAAACCGCATATCTTTGTGATAGGGCAGCACAAATCGCATCGGCCACGAAATATGCGGCATCGCGCGCAGGAGGGTCTCGCGTTCTTCTAGCGCCTCTTTCACCAAGCGGAATTCAAAGTACTCCAGATAGCGCAGACCGCCATGAAACAGCTTGGTGCTGGCCGACGAGGTGGCCGAGGCCAAATCGTTCATTTCGGCCAAGGCCACCGAAAGCCCCCTGCCCGAGGCATCCCGCGCAATGCCACAGCCGTTGATGCCGCCGCCAATGATGAAAAGATCGTAGATTTTGTCAGACATGTTACGCGTCCAGAATGATTAACCGGGTACCTGCCGCTTTGGCGGCGCTGATGAAATTGTCGGGTGGAGTTTGGTCGGTGATCACTACATCCAGATCCGCTACATCGCAGATCCGATGCGGGGCCGAACGGCCAAATTTACTTTGATCCACAACCAGAATTTTCATGCGTGCGTTTTTCAGAATGGCACGGGCTACGGCGACTTCTCGGTCGTCGAAATCCAGAATTGCCCCGTCTTCATCCATCGAAGAGGTGCCGATCACCGCGACATCAGCCTTATAGTTGCCAATGAACTCGACTGCCTCGGCCCCGACAATGGCGCCATCGCTCTGGCGCACGGTGCCGCCGGCGATAATCATGCTCGCCAGCCGCGCCTCGCGCAGAATATGCACTATGTTGATGTTATTTGAGATGACCGTCAGACCCTGATGCGCGGTCAAGGCAGCGGCCACCTGCTCGGTGGTTGTGCCGATGTTCAGGATCACAGAGGCATGGTCGTCGATCAGACCCGCTGCCGCCTGCCCAATCGCCGCTTTGACCCGCGTATTCTGCGCCCGCCGGTCCTCATAGGCAAAGCTGGCCGCACTGACCAAAGCCCGCGCGCCACCATGGGTTCGCGTCGCAAGCCCTCTGTCACAGATTTCGGTCAGATCGCGCCGGATGGTCTGGGTGGTGACGTCAAATTGCGCCGCAAGGTCATCGACCTCGACCCGCGACTGGCTGCGGATCAGGTCCAGAATGGCATCTTGACGTTCAGACAAAGACAACTGCGCGACTCACGTTGGAAATGTTCATTTGGTGCGCGATTTAGTGCGAATGAACATAAATAGCAAGTCACGCTGGACATGCAGGGGCAAACACAGGACAGTTTTCGCAGGATTGGCCCATGTATGCGCCATTTGGCGCTGTTTGTGGCCGCCTGTCCTGTTGGATCGAGTAAGAGGTACCCCATGCAATTTCTGCGCACTCCAGACGCCCGCTTTGATGCGCTTGCGGATTATTCCTTTGCGCCGAACTATCGCATGGTGCCTGACACGCAGGGCGGTCAGCTGCGTATGCACTATGTCGACGAAGGGCCTGAACTGGCCGATCCGGTCCTGATGCTGCATGGCGAGCCAAGCTGGTCCTATCTGTATCGCCATATGATTCCGATCTTTGCGAAAGCAGGCCACCGCGCCATCGCGCCGGATCTGATCGGCTTTGGCAAATCGGACAAACCGATGGATCGCGCGGACTATACCTATCAGCGTCATGTGATGTGGATGAACGACTGGCTTGCCCAGATGGATCTGCAGAATATCACGCTGGTCTGTCAGGACTGGGGTGGATTGATCGGACTGCGGCTTGTGGCGCTGTCGCCGTCGCGTTTCGCGCGTGTGGTCGTGGCCAACACAGCCCTGCCGACCGGAGATCACCCGATGGGCGAGGCGTTTCTGGCATGGCGGCGCTATTCGCAAGAGGTCGAGACCTTTGATGCAGGGCGTATCGTCAACGGCGGCACCACCACCAAACTGACCCCTGCCGAGATTGCCGCCTATAACGCCCCCTACCCTGACGCCAGCTATCAGGCCGGTGCCCGCCAGTTTCCCATGCTGGTGCCAACCGCACCCGACGATCCGGCCGCCGAGCCCAACCGACAGGCCTGGGGCCGCCTGATGGATCTGGATATTCCCTTTGTGACCCTGTTTGGCGCCGACGACAAAATCATGGCCGGAGTCGAGCGGGTGTTTCAGAAACTCTTGCCGGGCACCGCCGGACAGGATCACGCAGTTTTGGCCGGAGCAGGGCATTTCCTGCAAGAAGACGTGGGGCCCGATCTGGCACAGCGCACCCTGGCCTTCATGGCAAAAGACTGATTTCACCTTGAGTCTGTCGGTTTTACACTGGCCTCCCCTGCCCTGTGGCGGATAAACGTATGATCCAACCTGGGTTGTCAAAGAGGCTGCCACCTGTATGGGCGACATTCTTCAGGGTCTTATTGAGGCTGGACGGCTGATCGTCACGCTGGATGCAGACCTGCTCGAGATTTCACTGCGGTCGCTGTATGTGACCCTGACGGCCGTTGCGATTGCATCGCTCATCGGCCTGCCCCTGGGCGCGTGGTTGGCTGTGCGCAGGTTTCGCTATCGCCGGTCTGTGATTGCCGTTCTGAATGCACTCATGGGGCTGCCGCCTGTGGTCGTGGGGCTGATCGTCTATCTGCTACTCAGCCGTTCGGGGCCTTTGGGCGTCTTTGGTCTGCTGTTTACACCGACCGCAATGATCATTGCGCAGGTGATTATCATCACCCCGCTTGTGGCCTCGATTGCACATCAGGCAATCCGCGAGCTTTGGGCCGAATATCATGACCTGTTGATCTCGTTGAACACATCCCGTCGCCAGCGCATGCGCACCTTGATCTGGGACGGGCGTCGCGCGTTGCTGACGGCGGCGCTTGCGGGGTTCGGGCGCGGGATC
>NZ_CAXREH010000015.1:0-2919 GCF_964229375.1 Cognatishimia sp. | reverse complement strand
ATATTGGCGTCGATCTGTTCAGGACCCAGTAAGGGGCGTTCGTCAGATCGGAACGATGGATCGCCAACTTTGGTCGTGCCGCCGCCCATCAAAGTGATCGGTCGATGCCCGGTTTTCTGCAGCCAGCGCAGCATCATGATGTTCAACAGATGCCCAACATGCAGCGACTGCGCGGTGGCGTCATAGCCGATATACGCTGTCACAACCCCGTTCATCAAAGCATCGTCCAGCGACTGATAGTCGGTGCAATCTGCTAGATAGCCGCGTTCCATCATCACTTGAATGAATTCAGATTTGGGGTGGTAGGTCATGGTGTCCATCTCATATGATATTGCAGCGTGTATAAGCAGGCAAAACGCAAAGGAAAAGGCCATGTTGAAGGCCAAGTTAAGCAAGGGCCCAATTCGTGTCGCAGGG
The DNA here is from genome assembly GCF_964229375.1 of Cognatishimia sp. GTDB lineage: Bacteria > Pseudomonadota > Alphaproteobacteria > Rhodobacterales > Rhodobacteraceae > Cognatishimia. The sequence continues at coordinate 2,502 of NZ_CAXREH010000015.1, read as the reverse complement.
GCCATGTCAGGCACATCTCTTGACGGTGTCGACGTGGCGGTTCTGCAAACCGATGGTATCGGGTTTGAAGCCACCGATCGCGTCGCGTTTCGCCCGTATTCCAGCGCAGAGCAGGCCACACTTCGAGTAGCTTTGGGCAAATGGACCGGCCCTGAGGTGGACGCGGCCACCAAAGTGGTGCAGCAGGCGCATCAAGAGGTTTTGGCGGATTTCACGGATTGCGACCTGATCGGGTTTCACGGCCAGACACTGGCGCATGAACCGCGCGGTCGCGGTACGCTTCAAGTCGGAGACGGGCTGGCGCTGGCAGAGAATCTGGGCGTGCCCGTGGCTTGGGACTTTCGGTCCGCCGATGTGAATTTTGGCGGCGAGGGCGCGCCGCTGGCACCGTTCTTTCATTTTGCCTGTGCGCAGAAAATCGGCGCGACAGCGCCGCTGGCCTTTCTGAACCTAGGTGGTGTGGGCAACATCAGCTGGGTTGATCCCAGTCGCGCGACGGCCGAAGAGGATGGTGCGTTGCTGGCTTTTGACACAGGGCCTGCAAACGCGCCGATCAACGATTTCATGCTGGCGCATACCGGACAAACCTATGACAAAGACGGCGCAACGGCGCGCAAAGGCGAGGTCGCACTTGGCGCACTAGAGCTCTTTCTGCAAGAATCCTATTTCACAAGAGTGCCGCCAAAGTCATTGGATAGAAACGACTTTTCAGAAATGATCGGACTGGTGTCTGAGCTCTCTATTCCGGATGCCGTCGCCACGCTCACAGCCATGAGCGCAGCGGCTGTGGCGCAGGGTATCGATCATTGCCCGCATCCGCCAGAGCAGCTTTTGGTAACCGGCGGTGGGCGCAAAAACCCGGTTCTGATGGAGATGCTGGCCGTCTCGCTAGACTGCCCTGTGCTCGCGGTCGAGGCGGTCGGCCTTGATGGCGATATGCTTGAGGCACAGGCCTTTGCCTATCTGGCTGCGCGGGTTGCGCGGGGCATGCCCACCTCCAGCCCAAATACAACCGGCGTGATGGCCTTGGTCGGCGGCGGCGTTCTAAGCGTGCCATCCTAAGGCGCTTTCATCTTGTCAAAAATACTCCCGCCGGAGGCATAAAGTCTTATCGCGGGATGTCAAAACCCTGTGGCGCGAGTGTAAATCCCTCAAACTGAAACGCAGGCGAAACCGTGCATCCAACCAGCGTGTACTCCCCGGTGGTTTCTGCAGCTTGCCAATGGTGTTTGGGCACGATCAGTTGCGGGGCGTGTCCCTGCGCTAAATCGGGGCTCAGAACCTGCGTTTGGGCCGGTCCCTCATCCGTCGCCGCGGTGTGAAGCAACAAGGGCGCGCCTGCGTAATAGTGCCAGATCTCTGTCGCATCGACCTTGTGCCAATGGGACTTTTCCCGCGCTTGCAACAGGAAATAGATGCACGTTCCAGAGGGGCGTCCGTCCTCATCTGAAATCCAGGTCTGGCGATAGTGTCCACCCTCTGGATGGGGCGAAAGCTCGAGGTGATCGATCAGGTCTTGTGGGGTCATGGGAACATCGGAATTTGTGGGGCAGCCGTTTTTGGCAGGTGCCCTGTTAGGCGAGGATCTTCAACAACTTCAATCTCTTGTCTGACAGGCTTAAAGCCGCTTCTGACATAAAACCCAAGCGCCTGTGGGCTGTCCAGCGTGCAAGTGTGCACATGAAATCGCGTGATCGGGCGCGTGAACGCCAGTGAAATCGCCTGTGTCATAAGATAGCGCCCGGCACCGCTTCCGATCAGCGCGTCGTCCAATCCAAAGAACGCAAGTTCGCAGGCGCCGCTGGTGCGAAAGTCCAACTCTAGCAGCGCCAGATCCTCGCCATCGCGTTGCAGCGTATAAAGGTCATAGTTGGGGTCTGCGAACAGCTCGACGATTTCTTCATCGGATAAATACAGGCGCGAGAACCACAGGTAATCCTGTCCAATACGCCGGAACAAGGCCCGATAGATCTGAGGAGACATGGCGCTGTGCTGCACCAACTGGAGCCCCTCGATATCAGGTGTTGTTCGCTGATGCGGGGATGTCATCTCTAGATAGGTGACAACGGTGCTGAGATAACCCTTGGGGATTTTGTGAAAACCAATGCTTAACATTACCGAACGCCTTTTCTCCCTTGAAATCACGCCCGCCCAAAGATGGCAATTGCCCGATCAAACCAGCACAACAAAAAAGCCCCGCTGAAACAGCGAGGCTTTAAATGAAACCAAAAGGTGGCTTAGTTTTTCAGGATGCTTTCGCCCGCGTATTCCGCGGTTTCGCCCAGCATTTCCTCGATGCGGATCAGCTGGTTGTACTTCGCAAGACGGTCGGAACGTGACAGAGAACCGGTTTTGATCTGACCGCAGTTCGTCGCGACCGCGAGGTCTGCGATGGTTGCGTCTTCGGTTTCGCCGGAACGGTGGCTCATCACGTTGGTATACCGCGCGCGGTGCGCCATATCGACGGCTTTCAGCGTTTCCGTCAACGAGCCGATCTGGTTC
>NZ_CAXREH010000014.1:0-7311 GCF_964229375.1 Cognatishimia sp. | reverse complement strand
GTGCGCAGACCCTGTTCTGCCATGCCAAGCGTTGCACGCAGACCGGCCCCGCCGGCGCCCACAACCACCACGTCATATTCGTGGGTTTCATATTCATATGCTGCCATCGTACGAGACTCCGGGGGCTTAGAGAGCGATCTTAGCGAGGGCAAACAGGCCCACCGCGATCAGCGTGTAAGAGAATGCCTTGACGGCGATGAGGGTCAGTTTTTCCGCGACGCCGTGCACATAGTCTTCGACGGCGACATTCGCTTCGTTCATCAGGTGAAGAACGCCCACGACGAGGGAAATACCGGTGATGAGTGCAGGCAGAGGCTGGCTGTAGTAGGCCAGCGTGTCTTCATAGCTGCCGCCAAGACCCATGGCAAAGGTCACAACGAAAGCCGGCACCAGAAAGACCAGCAGAATAGAGCTGACCATGGCTTGCCAATGGTGATGTGTGCCTTCGCGACCCGCTCCGAGACCCTGTGCGCGTTTTCTATCTGTCAAATACCGCATGATACTCTCCTCGCGCTCAGCAGATCAGCAGCGCAACAAGCGCTGTCAGGACGGTAGCCAGAACAAACATGCCGATCGCTAGCTTTTCAGAAACCGAAACTTCAAGGCAGTACCCAAAGTCCCAGATCACGTGACGCAGACGGCCCAGCATGTGGTAGAAAATCGACCACATAGCGCCCAGCAGAACGACATCTCCGACGAAGCTATCAAGCAACCCGTCTACGGTGGCAAAGGCGCTTGCGGATGTCGCCGCTGCCAAGAGCCACGCCACAACAACCAAAGCTGCGCCAAGGGCGATGATGCCCGTAATGCGAACCATGATCGAGGAGACGGACGTAAGTTGGGGTCGATAGATCGATAGGTGGGGCGAAAGCGGACGGTTGCCGCGATTCACATCTGCCATGATGACTCCTTTCAGGTCCTTTGGGACTGTTCTAAAGACTTTTATGCCGGAGTCACGTTTTTGGGGGTCGTTTTTTCCCCGTTAGCGCAAAAACATGGCGTTCCGGCGGTGAAAATTGCGTGATTTGCAAATTTTGTGATCACACAATTATTTTACGTGATCACATATAGATTGAAATCCGCCGTGACCTGTGGATTTCGAACGACTTCTGCAAAAGCAGCGCAGCCGCCCTTTCCGATATCTATGTGAATCGCAAAGAACGTTGACCGCAGCCACACTTTAGTGCTCACAGATTTGTGATCACAAATGCGAGCGATTGATCGCTAGATCGGCATCAGCGCCCAATAATCGAGATCAAGCAGGACGTCCGGCAGGTATTTCCCGTCCTCTCCGCGCAGCGCAAACGGCGCACCGCCCTTCGTTGCGACCAAACGCAAACGGATTGCACCCACGCCGGGAGCCGACGTTTCTGCCTTGTCCAGAACCTCACTCCAGGCGCGTACAGTCATGCCCGACAAACAGGGGTTCGCATGTGCGCCACCGTTCAGGCCGACGATCATCTGAGCGTTCGCAAGCCCGTTAAAAGACAACGCGCGCACCATCGAAATCACATGGCCGCCATAGATCAAACGAGACCCATCCGGACGCGCGGTGCTGTCAAAGTGAACCTTTGCGGTGTTCTGCCAAAGGCGGGTCGCCATCATGTGCTCGGCTTCTTCGATTGTGATGCCATCGACGTGGTCGATGGTCTCGCCAATCTCATAGTCGCCCCAACGATGCGCCTCGCCCGCAGCAGTAAAGTCGTAAGCGGTGAAATCCAGACCCGCGGGGATCACCAGCTGCGCCGGATCAATAACTTTGGCCAGATCTGGGATCGTGGTCACCGGCGCAGGGGCATCCAGATCCTTTTTGCGCACCATGACCCAGCGCACGTATTCAATCACCACGTCATCGTGCTGATTCAGACCGCGGGTGCGGACGTAAACGACGCCAGATTTTCCATTGGAATTCTGTTTAACGCCAATCACTTCGCTGACCGAACGCAATGTGTCGCCCTCATAGACCGGCTTCAGCCAGCGGCCTTCGGCATAGCCCAGATTGGCAACCGCATTCAGCGACACATCAGGGACAGTTTTGCCAAACACCACATGAAACGCAGCCAGATCATCCACCGGCGATTTCGGCAGACCAGAGGCGCGGGCAAATTCGTCTGACGAATACAGCGCATGACGTGCCGGATAGAGCGCGTGATACATTGCCCGTTCGCCCCCAGAGACAGTGCGCGGCACCGCATGGTGGATCACATCTCCGACGCTGTAGTCTTCGAAAAAGCGTCCTGCGTTGGTCTTGGCCATTAATGGTCTCCGAGTTTGGTCTCTGGCGTGTATGTTCCCTCGACCTCTTTCACGACAGCCTGTCCGCAGCGCATCACCCCACGGGCGGCGTCAAAGGCATAAACAGGCTCGCCCTGCAGCACCCAGCCTTTGTTCAGGGCTGCGGTGACCTTGTGGCAGAATGCGGAAGTGTCGTCTTCGGACAGAAAGCGATAGAGTTTCATCGGGGGTCTCTCAAAAGTTAAGTGGCAAGCGCGGCGATCGCCTCGGCTTTCGCCAAGATCTCGCGTGCGGTCACGACATGCAAGTTCTCTACGATCTTGCCGTCCACCACGGCGACGCCGGTGCCCGCGGCCTCTGCTTCTTCAAAGGCGGCGATCTGACGGGTGGCCAGTTCAACTTCATCATTGCTTGGCGCGAAGGACTCGTTGGCAACAGCGACCTGTGCCGGATGGATCAAGGTTTTGCCGTCAAACCCCATGTCGCGCCCCTGCTCGCATTCCGCGCGCAGCCCGTCCGCATCTTTGAACGCGTTATAGACCCCGTCGACAATCGTGACGCCACGCGCCTTTGCCGCCAACAGGCACAGCCCCAGCCCCGCCTGCATCGGCAGTCGATCCGCGCGGAACCGGCTTTGCAGCTCTTTCGCAAGGTCGTTGGTGCCCATGACCATGCCTTCCAGCGTGTTATGTGCTGCGATTTCGGCGGCATGCAACATACCCAATGGCGTTTCCATCATCGCCCAGATCGGCAGATCCTTGGTGATTTGCGCCAAAGCTTCGACTTGCGCAGCGCTCTCGACTTTGGGCAGCAACACGGCATCACAGTCCATTTGCGCAACCGCCTCGGCATCCGCTGTGCCCCATTGGTTGGACAGATCATTGATCCGCACAATGCGCTGACGCTTGCCATAGCCGCCCTCCTTTAGGGCCGTCGCCAAAGTGGCCCGCGCCGGAATTTTTTGATCGGGCGCGACCGCGTCTTCGAGGTCGAAAATGATCGCGTCGATGGGCAGCGTTTTCACTTTCTCCATCGCTCTCGCATTTGAGGCCGGAACATAGAGAACAGAACGATAGGGTCTCGCGCGCCGAGTCATTGGGTCACCTCGCAATAAAGTTGCGCCAGTGTATGCCAATGTTTACCGAAAGAACGCAAGGGAATTTCTGCATCGCAGAAAAATACGCCCCGTCACGTGGTTTCCTGGGGCCGCGCCGTTAACCAATTGTTGCGAAATCTGTGATCCCTTTGTTGCGGGTTTCACTTGTCCCACCAAAAGGAACACGCCGTGCATCACCGTCGCGTCATTGCCGCCATATGCGTTCTGTGCAGCTTGCCAATGCCTGCACAGGCTCAGAGCACCGCGCCCTGCGGTGAACGCGATCAGGTTATCACGCGACTGGCCGAAAAATTTGGCGAGCAGGTTCAGGCGCAGGGTCTGGATAATAACAACGGCATGGTTGAGGTTTTTGCCAACACCGACAGCGGAAGCTGGACCATCACCATCACATCTGCGACCGGACTGACCTGTTTGATGGCCAGCGGGAACTCCTTTGTGGACTCAAGCGTTGCACGCCTTGCCCCCAAAGATGATGCCTAAAGATCTCGCAGGATCATCCCTGCCTTTTCATCGCCAGAGAACCCGAGCTTCTCATAGAACCCGACCGCATCGTTGGCCTTTCCGGTCTGCAGCATGATTTTATAGGCATTGGCCGCCTTCGCCGCATCAATCGCGGCCTGCATAACCGCCCGCGCCAGCCCCTGCCCTCGGTGGTTTTTGTCGGTGACAACATTCTCTATCAACGCATAAGGCCGGCCACCATAGGTGACATTGGGCAGCACATGCAAAGTCGCCATGGCGCGGACATTCCCGCCGTGGACCGCCCCAAAGACCGAAGTGCCGCTGTGCGCAAGAACACCCGCAAACCAAGCTGCCCCGTCAGGATCCATCAGAAACGGTTCTTTCGTCGACAGCTGCGCATAGAGCGTAGCGGCCGCGGGCCAGTCTTCGTGCGTTAGCAATCTTACGGTCACGTCAAAGAGTCCCAGATCAGCTTTACGCCGGTCGCCGCCAGCAAGGCATAAGTCAGGCCAAAGAACAGCCTGTCCGACACCATATGATGCGCTTTGACCCCGATATAAACGCCAATCAACGCAAAGGGCGTCATATAAAGGTCAAGCTTCAGAGTTTCCCACGTAAAGAACCCTAAAAACCCATAGGGCACGGCTTTGATGGCGTTGATGACCCAAAAGACCACGACGGCCGTCGCGTGATAGGTGGTTTTGTCAAATTTCTGACCCAGCATATATATCGCCGCAGGCGGCCCGCCTGCGTGGGACACAAAGCTGGTAAAACCAGACACAAACCCAGCGCCATACCCCACACGGCGCGAGAACCGACGGGCGGCCACTGCGCTTTTGGGCAAAAGGCTCCAGACAACAAAGCCGACCGAGATCAGCCCGATCAAAAACCGAAGAACATCGTCGTTGGTATAGGAAATGAACACTGCCCCCGCCACGACGCCCGGGATCCCGCCCAGAATCAACGCCCAAGACGCCTGCACGTCCCAGCGTTTCCAGAATGGCCCAACACAGGCGACATCCATCACCATCAAAAGGGGCAGCATGATGCCAACGGCCATTGTCGGCGGCAGGATAATGGCAAGAATCGCAGAGCTGACGAACGCAACGCCACCGCCAAAGCCGCCCTTAGAAATCCCCGCGAACAACACCGCGAGGCTTAAAATCACAAAAAACTGAACGCCCAACTCGCACCTCACAAAAAGCGCAAATTGCCTTGCATACCAACGTATACACAGTTTTCACGCCCACCTGCGTCTCTATAGCACTGCCGCGCTGCAGCGCAAAACCCTTGCACCGAGGTCGCTTTCACCGTACCCACGCACCCAATTTCAACCGCACTGGAGAATTTCCAATGGCTCGACCCAAGATTGCCCTTATCGGCGCAGGTCAGATCGGCGGCACACTTGCCCACCTCGCAGCACTTAAAGAACTCGGCGACGTTGTTCTGTTTGATATCGCAGAAGGCACCCCAGAGGGTAAAGCGCTCGACATCGCAGAATCCGGCCCGTCCGAAGGCTTTGATGCCAAGCTGAAAGGCACACAGGACTACGCTGACATCGCAGGCGCGGACGTCTGCATCGTGACAGCTGGTGTGCCTCGCAAACCAGGCATGAGCCGCGATGACCTGCTGGGCATCAACCTGAAAGTTATGAAGTCCGTTGGCGAAGGCATTCGCGACAACGCACCAGAAGCTTTCGTGATCTGCATCACCAACCCGCTGGACGCGATGGTTTGGGCGCTGCGTGAATTCTCTGGTCTGCCACACGAGAAAGTCTGCGGCATGGCAGGCGTTCTGGACTCCGCACGCTTCCGCCACTTCTTGGCCGAAGAGTTCGACGTGTCCATGAAGGACGTCACCGCCTTTGTTCTGGGCGGCCACGGCGACACAATGGTGCCTTCCGCGCGCTATTCCACGGTTGCAGGCATCCCTCTGCCAGATCTGGTTGAAATGGGCTGGACCACACAAGAGAAACTGGACGCGATCATCCAGCGCACCCGTGACGGTGGCGCGGAAATCGTTGGCCTGCTGAAAACCGGCTCTGCATTCTATGCACCGGCGACCTCGGCGATCGAAATGGCCGAAGCCTATCTGAAAGACCAAAAACGCGTTCTGCCATGCGCTGCCTATGTAGATGGCGCGCTGGGTCTGGACGGCATGTATGTTGGTGTTCCAACTGTGATCGGCGCAGGCGGCATCGAGCGTATCGTCAACATCAAGCTAAACGCAGAAGAGCAAGAGATGTTCGACACCTCTGTGAATGCTGTGAAAGGCCTGGTCGAAGCGTGCAAAGGCATCGACGGCTCGTTGGCTTAAACTGCCATCGATAAAATTTCAGAAAAGGCGCCCCGCTCGGGCGCCTTTTTTGTTTTACCTTAGAAATGCACAGGGGCGCGCCCGGTTTGAATATCCGCAAGCGCGCGATTCATACGCTTAGGTGCACAAACGACTCGACTGAATCGGCACCACAACAAGCTGTTTCCGCTAACGTGCACAAAAATTCAGACGGCGTTTTGAAATTTGTGATCACAGAAATTTTTCGCGTGATCACAAATGCGCGAATTTTACCTAGAATTGCTGTAATCTCGCAAAAAGCACTTAGTTTCGCGGAAACGATGGGTCTATAACGTCTTTAATCGTACTTAACACGGGACAGCTTCATGAACATCCATGAATATCAGGCGAAAGCTCTGCTTCGCTCTTACGGCGCCCCAGTTTCAGAAGGACGTGCAGTTCTCAAGGCAGAAGATGCCAAAACTGCAGCTGGCGAACTGGATGGACCTCTTTGGGTCGTTAAGGCTCAAATCCACGCAGGTGGTCGCGGCAAGGGCTCTTTCAAAGAGGCCGACGCGGGCGAAAAAGGCGGCGTACGTCTGACCAAATCTGTGGAAGAAGCCGCAGAAGAAGCCAAAAAGATGCTTGGCCGCACATTGGTCACCCATCAGACCGGCCCAGCGGGCAAACAGGTCAACCGTATCTATATCGAAGCCGGCTCTGGCATCGAGCGTGAATTGTATCTGGCTCTGCTGGTTGATCGCGTCACATCGCGCGTCTCTTTCGTGTGCTCGACCGAAGGCGGTATGGACATCGAAGAAGTGGCCGCATCCACACCTGAAAAGATCCTGTCTTTCTCTGTTGATCCAGCGACCGGCTACCAAGCCTATCACGGCCGCCGCATCGCCTTCTCCCTCGGCCTGACCGGCGCGCAGGTGAAGCAATGCGTCAAGCTGATGGGACAGCTTTACAAAGCCTTCATGGAAAAAGACATGGAGATGCTGGAGATCAACCCGCTGATCGTTGCAGATGACGGCAACCTCAAGGTTCTGGACGCCAAAGTCGGCTTTGACGGCAACGCGGTTTACCGCCACGCCGATATCGCCGAGCTGCGTGACACCACTGAAGAAGACCCAAAAGAGCTGGAAGCCAGCAAATACGACCTGAACTACATCGCTCTGGATGGTGAAATCGGCTGTATGGTGAACGGCGCGGGTCTGGCG
>NZ_CAXREH010000013.1:0-6743 GCF_964229375.1 Cognatishimia sp. | reverse complement strand
TATTCTGGGCGGAACAACCGAAGCCAGCGCTTTGGCGCGGGCAGTGGCGGATGCCGGGATTGCGGCGACCTTCAGCTATGCGGGCCGCGTGGACAGCCCCAAGGTGCAACCGATCCCTCAGCGCGTCGGCGGCTTTGGCGGCGTGGCGGGCCTTGTAAGATATCTTCGCGAGCATAACATCACTCATGTGGTGGATGCCACGCACCCTTTTGCCGCACAGATGAGCCGGAACGCCGATCACGCCTGCACCGAGGCAGGCGTTGCGCTGCTCGCTTTGACGCGCGCGCCGTGGGCGGCTGAGGCTGGGGACACTTGGACCCATGTGCCCGATATTGCGAGCGCGGTTGAGGCGTTGGGTGGCATCGCGCGACGTGTCATGTTGGCGCTGGGCCGAATGCATATCGAGGACTTTGCTGCCCAACCCCAGCACCATTACGTGCTGCGTCTGGTCGATGCCCCGGTCCAGCAGCCCAGCTTGCCGCATCACAGTGTCGTTGTCGCGCGCGGTCCCTTCGATGTGGCCGGTGACATTGCTTTGTTCAAAGAGCATGCCGTCGACATCGTGGTGTGCAAAAATGCAGGCGGCGTTGGCGCAGACGCCAAAATCCACGCCGCGCGGGCGCTGGGTCTGCCGGTTGTGATGATTGACAGACCTGCGCTCCCGGCGCGCCGAGAGGTTGCGACGGCGCAAGCGGTTCTGGACTGGGTGGCCGAGGCGCAGCACGGCGCTTAGCCTTCTACCGAACGTGGCGTATAGATCAGGGGCGCAGCGTTGCAGCGCTCAATCACACGGGTTTGCGAGTTGCCAAGCAACACCACCGTCCGCATGTCGGCCATATCTTCTGTGACCTCAGTCAGCGGCACGATTTTGATGGTCTGATCCGGGCGGCTGACGTTGCGCGCAAAAATCATGGGGCGATCATCGCCGCAGGCGTCTTGCAAGGCTTTCACCGCTTTGCCAAAGCCTTCGGGACGGGATTTTGAGCGTGGATTATAGAAGGCCATGGCGAAATCGGCCTCGGCGGCCAGCCTCAGACGCTTTTCGATCAGCTCCCATGGCTTCATATTGTCGCTCAGGTTGATCGCGCAAAAATCATGCCCCAAGGGTGCACCGCAGGCGGCTGCGGCGGCAAGCATGGCCGTGATACCCGGGAGGATCTGAATGTCCACGTCGCGCCAAGCCGGATCGCCGTGCTCGACCGCCTCTAACACGGCCGCAGCCATGGCAAAAACACCCGGATCGCCTGACGAGACCACGACCACATGTTTGCCTGCGCTTGCCATGTCCAAAGCGTGCCGAGACCGGTCAAGTTCCACACGGTTATCTGACGGGTGCAACGTCAGCCCGGGGCGTTCCGCGATACGGGCCACATAGGGGATATAGCCGACAATATCGGTGGCCCGCGCAAGTGCGTCGCTGACTTCGGGCGTCACCAGAGCGTCATTGCCGGGGCCAAGCCCCGCGATTACGACAGAGCCGTTCATGGGCGTCTACCTTGACCATGCACGATGATGATCGAGAAATAGGGTGTCACCTTTTCGGTCATTTCAGACAGTTTGCAGACGGTCTGCTTTGGCATCGTGGCAAATTGCACCAGATAGGCGTCGTCGTATTTGCCTCCGGCTTTCAGCGCGCGCACCACTTTGTCGAAATTCGTGCCGATCTTCATAATCACCAGCGCATCGGTCAACGCGATGTGCTCGACCAGCTTCTCTTCTGAATGTGTGCCCATGATAACGGTCAGCACGTCATCACCCCACGTGATCGGCGCGCCGGTGGCCGTCCATGCACCCGACATGCCGGTGATGGCGGGCACCACTTCGACGGGCACAATGTCTTTCACGCGGGCGTAGATATGCATGAAAGAGCCATAGAAGAACGGGTCGCCTTCGCAGAGCACCACAACGTCTTCGCCCGATTGCGCCAATGCGATCAGGTGATCAGTGACCTCTTTGTAGAAGGCCGACAGGATTTGATTATAGCGCGGATCGCTGAGCGGGATTTCTGTGGTGACCGGATATTCCATCGGAAACTCCACGGCACCCTCGGGGATCATGCCCTCGACGATTTGGCGGGCCTGACCTTTGCGGCCTGCCTTGCGAAAGAACGCCACATGACGCGCATTGCGCAGCAAGCGGTCGGTTTTGACGCTCATTAAATCCTGATCGCCAGGCCCCAGACCAATGCCATAAATCGTGCCAGTCATCGGCCTATTCCTTCCGGCTTGCGATCGCGTTGATCGCCGCGACGGTCATGGCCGAGCCGCCCAGACGCCCCTCAACGATCATGCAAGGCACTGGCTGATCGTGCCACAACGCGTCTTTGGATTCCGCCGCGCCGATGAACCCGACAGGGCAGCCAATAATCGCAGCAGGGCGCGGGCAGGAAGGGTCTTCGAGCATATTCAGCAAGTGAAACAGCGCAGTCGGAGCGTTCCCGATCGCGACAATCGCGCCGCCCAGCCGGTCGCGCCAATGTTCCAGCGCAGCTGCAGACCGCGTGTTGCCGATCTCTTTGGCCAGCTCATAGATGCCATCCGCGTGCAACGTGCAGATGACCTCGTTGTCAGCAGGCAGGCGCGGGCGCGTCACGCCCTCGGACACCATGCGGGCGTCACAGAAAATCGGCGCACCGTTTTCCATCGCGCTGCGGGCGGCGGCAACCATGCCCGGGGTGAATTTGACAAATTTCTCAAGGCCTACCATGCCCGCGGCGTGGATCATGCGCACCACAACCTGTTCTTCATCAGCGTCAAAGCCATCCAAAGCTGCTTCGCGCCGGATCGTGGCAAAGCTTTCGTCATAGATGGCCTGGCCGTTTTTTTCGTATTCATAGGGCATCAAAACTCTCCGATGCGGGTCTTTATGTCGTCAGGGGTAAGGCCCGTGTGCACAGGGACGTCCCATGCATGGCCGTCTTTCACAAGATCAAAAGTGCCGTCGCGTCCAATCAGCGTGAGGGGCGCTGGGCGGGCGCGGGCGCAGCCTTTGGCGCAGCCGCTGATGTGAAGGCGCTTTGGGCTGATACCTGCCAATTGGTGCGCCAGATCGCGGGTCTGAACGCTGGCAGATGTGCACATTGGCGCACCGGGGCAGGCGTCGATGGTCAGGCGCGGGTCATCGGCTTGGTCGATGAAGTCCTGCGTTGTGCAGGGCGCTGCGTCTTCTAGCAGAAACAGGCGCCACGGGGTCGTGCGCAGCGCGCGGGCACCGGTTCGCTCTATGAGATCCGCAAGCGCCTGCGCCTGAATTTGCCCGTAGGGCGCGCCATAGATTATGGCGGTCTGCGCGGGGCCTGCGTTTGGTCTCGCGCGCGCCGCCAAAGCGGGCTGTTGCGCGAAATGGTCTGGCAGAGCCGTCTGCGCCAGCAGTGTTTTCATCCGGCGGGTGCCACCTTGGGCGGTGTCAGAGAACCACTGCGCCAGCGCGAGCATGTCTGAAACGGCAGCGTCAACTGTGGTTGGCTTGCCCAGGGCCGAGCCATCTGCACGCAGGATCAGCCCGGCCTCTGCGCGTTCGATACGCAGGTCGGCCGAGGCAGATTGCAGCACCGGTGCTGGGCCCGCGTCGATGGCAATGCCGAACTTTGCAGGCAGATCCGGCAGGTCCGCAAGCCGCGTGAGCAAGTCAGAACAGATCCTGTGGCTGTCGTCGTCTTCGGCCCAGTCATGCGGCATCAGAATGTTGCGGCGGGCTTCCAGATCCGGATCGTCAGGCAGCAGGCCCAGCGCTTTGAGCTCTGCCAAAAGGGCCTCGTGATCCTCCTCGGACACGCCGCGAATTTGCAGGTTCGCGCGGCTGGTCAGGTCGAGCACGCCAGACCCAAAATGTTGCGCCAGATCGCACAGCCCCAAAACCTGAGCGCGCGACAGGCGGCTCATCGCAGGGCGAATGCGCACCACAAGACCGTCACCGGACATCATGGGGCGGTAGGCCCCGGGACACCACCCTTTGGCAGCGGGGCGCGTCATGCGATGCGCTCCAGGTCCGCGAGGATCGAGTTGCGTCTGGTCTGCCAAAGACCGGCATCGTGAAGTTCGGCGAACCGCGCACGCATCGCGTCCAGCGCCTGCGGATTGTGCTCTTTCAGAAATGCCACGATCGCGTCATCGCCCAATGTGGCATCGTGGTAGGCATCAAACAGCTTGGGGTGCACCGCGTCCGCCAGATGCGCGAAAGCCGCCATATGTTCCAGAGTGGCTGCAATCTCAGCCCCACCTCGGAAACTGTGACGCATCATGCCTGCCAGCCAGTCGGGATTGGTGGCCCGCGCATGAACCACGCGCGCGACTTCTTCGTCTAGGGTGCGCGAACGTGGTTTGTCTGGGTTGGTGCTGTCCAGGTGATAGAGGTTTGCATCGCCGCCCGTGACAGATTGCGCCGCGGCAAAGCCTGCTTCGTGGCTGGCATAGTCGCTTGCCAGCAAAATGTCTGTCTCGGGCAGGTCTTGTGCGTGCACAAAACTGTCTGCCGCCGCAACGCGATCGCGAATGCCGGTGGTATCTTGATGTGGGGTGTCCTGATCCAATGCCCAGGACGAGGCTGACAACCAAGCTTCCCCAGCGCGGGCGCGACCGTTTTGGCCGTAGTCCGTCAGGCTTCCCATGCCCAGCCCATAGCTGCCGGGGGCAGGGCCATAGACGCGTGGGGCAGGGGTGTCGCCCGCGAAGGGGTTCCAGTCGCGCGCTTCTTCGCGTGCGGATAGAGCGCGGATCGCTTGTGAGAACAACGCAGATAGCGAAGGGAACACATCGCGAAACAGGCCCGAGACCCTTAGGGTGACGTCAATTCTAGGGCGTTCGAGCATCGCGATCGGCAGGATTTCGACGCCAGACACACGGTCTGATCCCTCGTCCCAAACAGGTTTTGCGCCCAGCAGGTGCAGCGCCATCGCGAATTCTTCGCCCGCGGTGCGCATTGTGGCCGAGCCCCAGAGGTCAACAATCAGGTTTTTGGGATAGTCGCCTTCTTCCTGCAGGTGGCGACGCACCAGTTCCTCGGCCAGCTTCACCCCTTGGGCATAGGCTGAGCGGGTGGGCACAGAGCGCGGGTCGGTCGTGAAGAGGTTCCGGCCTGTGGGCAAGACATCGGTGCGGCCGCGATAGGGCGATCCGGATGGGCCTGCCTCGATGCGTTTGCCGCGCAGCGCTTTGCGCAAACCGTCGCGTTCTGCGGTGGCCGATGGCGCGGCATCAAAGGCCTCTTGTCCGCTTGGCGCACGCCCAAAGACATGTAGTCCATCGCCAAACTGGCTTTCTTTGATGTCACAGACAAATGTGTCGATCCGAGTGATGGCCTCGGCCAGCGACGTTGCCCCATCAAGCCCCAGTTGTTCGGCCAACCCCAGCGCGTCTGCTTCGCTGCGAATGCCGTCCTGCAGGCGGTCACGCCGTTTTGGGTCTAGTCCGTCGGCATTAGAGAACTCGTCCAGCAGGCTTTCCAGATGGGCAAACTGCTGTGGCGCGGCGCTGTCTTTCAGGGGCGGCGGCACGTGACCGAGGGTCACGGCCCCAATGCGGCGCTTGGCTTGCGCTGCTTCGCCGGGGTCGTTGACAATGAACGGGTAGATCACCGGCAGATGTCCGATCAGCGCTTCGGGCCAGCAGGTTTCAGACAAGGCGACCGATTTGCCCGGCAGCCATTCCAGCGTGCCATGCGCGCCAACATGTACCAGCGCCTGTGCACCAAACGCGTGACGCATCCAAAGATAGAAGGCGACATAGGAATGACGCGGGGTGCGGGCGAGGTCATGGTATTCATCCTCGCGCATATTTTCCGCGCCACGTTCCGGTTGCAGCGCAATCGTGACGTGTCCCTTGGAGACGGCCGCGAATTCAAAAGCGCCGTCCCGTACCAGATCATCATCTTCTGGCGCGCCCCAAACCGAAGTCAGATCCTCGCGCAGCTCTTGCGGCAAGAGCGACAGCGCCTCGGAATAAGCCTCCAGAGAAAAGCGAATGGTTTGAGATCCCAACGCTTCGCCCAGCCAGCCTTTGTCGCCTGATTGCGTGCTGAGGCCGTCCTCGGTCAGGTCAGCGATGATGGCTTCGGCGCTGGCCAAGGCGTCTAGTCCGACGGCATGCGCCATGTTCCAATCCGCGCCCGGATAGGTCGACAAAACCAAACCGACGCGTTTCTCGGACGCGGGCGTTTCGGCCAGCGCGACCCACGCGGCGACCTTTTGCGCAACAGCTTCGATGCGTTCGGCGTGCGCGCGGTGGCCAAAGCGGGAATATTGCAGATCCGGGTCTTTCTTACCCGGCTCTTTGAACGAGGCGACGCCTGCGAAAAGCCGGCCGTCCACTTCGGGCAAGACCACATGCATGGCCAGATCGGCAGGGGCGAGGCCACGTTCGCTTTCGGCCCATGCCTTTTTACGCGAGGTGGCAAGGGCCACCTGAAACACCGGCGCGTCGGTGGCGTCTAGGGGCGAGACACCCTCGATGCCTTTGCCGGAAAAGGCCGTTGCGTTCACAATGGCGGCGGGTTGCAGGTCGCACAGCTGCTCTGCGATCCACTGGGCGGCCTCTGGTTGCTTCAGGGTCGGGGCGAACAGGCCCAAGACGTCAAAGCCACGGGCACGCAGGGCGGCAAACATGGCCTCAATCGGCGCCAAGTCGGCGGAGCTGACGTAAGAGCGATAGAAGGTCAGAACCACCAGCGGCGCATCGCCGTTATGCGTTGGGTCACATACGCCAAGTTCCGGCGTCCAGCCGCCATAGTCAGGCAGCTGCTTGGACCCG
>NZ_CAXREH010000012.1:0-5543 GCF_964229375.1 Cognatishimia sp. | reverse complement strand
TCGATCAGGGTGTTCAGGCTGTCGACCGCCTCGGCATAGACCGAGCCGCCGTTGCCACCGTCCCCGCCATCAGGGCCGCCGTATTCGATAAACTTCTCACGGCGAAAGGACACACAGCCACTGCCACCACCGCCCGAGCGGATATAGACCTTGGTCAGATCGAGGAATTTCATAGAGGCGTCCTTTGGGGTTTATTACGTCCCCTGCCTCATAACGCTAAGACAGGGGGAAGCTCAATTAAGTTTTAGGCTGTAGGTCCAGGTTGGAACCGGTGCGCCGCGGGCGACAGAAAAGATTTCCGCATCGCCCAGATATTGAAAGCCGCAGTTTGTCAGCACGCGGGCCGAGGCCGGGTTGTCCTGAAACACGCTGGCAAACATGACGTGGCTGTTCAGCGGGTTGGCGGCGATCAGCGCGCGCACGGCTTCGGATGCGATGCCTGTGTTCCAATACGGCGGCGCAACCCAATAGCCAATCTCGCTTTTGCCCTCATCGACACGGTCCAAAGAGATCACGCCGATCAGTTCTTCTGCGTTGTCTTGCGTGCCATCAATGGCCCAAACATCTGCTATGCGGTCTTCAGAGTGTGCACGCGCGATAAAGGCCTCGGTCGCGCCGGGCGGCAACGGGTGCGGGATTGCGGTTGTCATGCGGGCCAATGCTTCGTCGCTGGCATAGTGATCGATGCGACCCTGATCCGACTTGCGCAAGGGGCGCAGGACCACGCGGTCTGTGTCAATCACTTGCTGATTGATAATCGTGTCATGCATCATGTGCTCTCTCCTCCAAGCAGGGCGAACAGGACCGAAGCCACTGTAAGTCCCGCTAAAATCCACATTAAATACCGTTCTGCCGGTGTTCCGGCGACGGTTTTTGCGATGCGATCTCCTCCCAAAGCCCACATCGGATGAAATAACAGCTGACAGGCCAAAAGACAGATGGCGATTGTCGTTGTGGCTTGCAAGGTGGGGGTGTCCTCGCTCACGAAATTTGTGAACCCTTGCACGATCATGGCCCAGGCCTTGGGATTTAAGGGATGCACCCAAAGACCCGCGAAAAAGCCCGGCGCTCTGGCACCTGTCTCTGACGCGGACAGGCGCAGGTTTGCGACCTTCCAGGCGAGCCAGAAAATATAGGCCATCGAGGCGTATTTCAGCGCCTCGAACGCCCAAGGTGCCGATGCCGCAAGCGACATAAGGCCAAAGCCGATTGGCCAGATAATCAATTGTTTTCCCAAGGCGACGCCCGCCACAAACGGCATGGACGCGCGAAAGCCAAACCGAGCTCCGGTGGCCATCAACGCCATATTGGCCGGCCCAGGTGTTGCCACCTGCGACGCGCCAAATGCCAGAAAAGGAAGAACTGCAATACTCATGGGATGTGCTCAATAGAAACAAAAAAGGGACCGGCGGTTTCGCCGATCCCTTAAATACTCTTAACCTTAAGGTCGGCTTACTCTGCGGCCTCCGCCACAGGGAGAACCGAAATAAAGGTGCGGCCTTTCAGGCCTTTGTGGAACTTTACGTTGCCGTCGGTGGTCGCAAAGATGGTATGGTCTTTGCCCATGCCTACGCCTTCGCCCGGCCACATCTTTGTGCCGCGCTGACGCATGATGATGTTGCCAGAGATGACAGACTCACCACCGTATTTTTTGACGCCCAAGCGACGACCCGCGGAATCGCGACCGTTACGGGACCTACCACCAGCTTTTTTATGTGCCATATCGTGTGTCTCCTATTTTTCGCTTATTTCGCCAGTTCTTTGGCTTGCTCAACCCAGCCTTCGCGCTCGATGCGGCCCTTGAAGGACAGCTTCTCGTCGAAGTCTGCGATTTCTGCTTCACCCCAAGCCGCGATTTGCGCGAAAGAGGTAACGCCAGCGGCGTGCAGTTTCTTCTCAAGCGCTGGACCTACGCCAGATAGCTTTTTCAGATCGTCTGCGCCAGCTTCTGCTGCAGGTGCGTCTGCTTTAGGCGCTGCTTTCTTTGCAGGTGCCTTTTTCGCAGGAGCGGCTGCTTCAACAGCTGCGCCGGATACAGAGCCTGCACCGATTGCTGCTTTTACGCCAGACTTGTCTGCGCCAGTGGACAGAATGTCTGTGACGCGAACCAGCGTCAGTTTCTGACGGTGGCCAACAGTACGCTTAGAGCTGTGCTTACGACGACGCTTAACGAATTTGATAAGCTTTTCGCCTTTGATCTGATCGATCACGTCTGCCTGTACGGCAGCGCCTTCAACGAGTGGTGCGCCAACGACGGTTTTGTCACCGCCCAGCATCAGAACTTCGTTGAATTGAATTTTTTCACCCGCGTCAGCAGCCAGTTTTTCGACACGCAGAACATCGCCTGCCTGTACTTTATACTGTTTACCGCCGGTTTTCAGGACTGCGAACATGTCCTATTTCCTTCGATTTCCCGCGTTATTTGGTCCCCTATTGGGCGTTTCCGGCCTAAGCCACCTCAAACAGCGCGCCCTTTTCGGACGAGATTGCAATAGATAAAGGCGCAAGGAAGCCCTTACGCCGATGCGGGCTTATGGTCCGGTGGTCAAAGTAAGTCAAGCAGGAGTTGCGGATTGCCCTGTTTTTTCTGACTTAAAGATCCTGACTGGGCTGTAATTCGCCAAGACGCAGCGACAGCGCCTCAAATCTGTTGCCCATCACCTGATAATGCACCGCGTTCATCAGTTCATAAACCAGCTGCATATCAGGATGTTCCAGCGCCTCGGTATAGGCTTTGACCTCGTCTGCGGTGAAATCCTGATAGGTATAGGCGGCCGAGGCTTTCGCCCCCTCTTCGATCGCGGCCAGCACCTCGGCTTCATTTGCCCGGATATTGGCCCACAGCGCCTCTTCGTCGATGTCGCGCGCGATCACGCCTGCACGGGACGCGGCCAGGATAAATCGCACTTGAATGGTCTGAAGCGCCTGCAGCCCGATGTTTTCCGGATCAATCGCGGCCCCCATGCGGACGAAATATGCGGGGCGTGGATCCTCTTTGGCCTCATAAAAGGCCAAAAGCTGTTCGCCTGCGACTTGCTTAAGCTCGTCATCATCAAGATGAGACAGGTTCTCGGCATGGACCAGCCGCTGACCCAGCTCGCTGCCATAAAATGTAACGGCATGATCCAGCAGGTTTTGGTCCAGCGTCGCTTCAAGAATGTCCAGCGCTTGGGTGTTCATGTCTTCGACAATGAAGACCTCTTTGACAAGATTGCTCCAGGTTTGACCAAAGGCGTTGTCCTCAAGACCCAGCATCGAGGGCGCGGTTTCCGCCCCGAGCGCGATGGACTCCAACGCCACATCAAAGCCGGTCACTTTCAGAAAATTCTCGACATCGTCGCGATCTGCCGCCTGCACTGCCACAGGAAAGGACGTCATCGCGCCAACAAAAGCCACGGAAACCAGAGTACGTAGGTGGTGGAACATAGAACAATCCTTTGGCTTTTTACGGTTGAGTCAAACTTAGGGCATATCGGTCAACAAACAATCACCAACAGCTCTTGCGGCGATCAAAAATCCGAGATAGACCGCGCGGAACCAGACCCCCGCGGAGAGGTGCCGGAGTGGTCGAACGGGGCGGTCTCGAAAACCGTTGTCCCTTCACGGGGACCCAGGGTTCGAATCCCTGTCTCTCCGCCATTTTCCTTAACGTCAGTGTTTTCCGTCGTCTCGCGCGCAGGCGCGTACGGGGATCAGATCGCTTGGCGTATCACTGGCGCCGCGCACGACGGAAAGAACTTCAGAGGCTCCGACTGTCACATCTTTACAGGTTTCGTAAATGTCACCGGATACGTTCGTCGCGTTTTTGCTGGAGAGGGAAAACTTTTGTTTGTGGTTGCCTTTTGGGCCGATTGTCACGCGCACGGACCATTCTTTGGTCGCGATAGCAGAGCCATCAAAGATCGCACAGACAGTCCAATCACTTGGGGCGAACGACTCAACCAATCCATAAGGGTCGTTTGACGCGTCATGTGAAACACAGCTTTCGACGTCACCGCCGGCATGGGCGATAGATGCGGTCAAAAATAGTGGGATAAGTATCTGTTTCATGGAAAATTACCTTTTACTTCAGAAAACTATTGCCGGAATTTAAATAATGCCTCCTTTCCCTGATTGTGTATGAAAACGCCAAAGGTCCCTTATCCATCAAAGTGAATGTTCACACGACGGTTCTGTTTCCCTTTCTTTTCGATTTTTCCGATCCGAATGCGCCCGATTTCACCAGTACGCGCGACATGCGTGCCGCCGCAGGGCTGAAGATCGATCTGGTCGTCGTCGCGCCCGATCCCAACCAGACGCACACGGCCTGATCCCATGGGGGGCTTGACCGACATGGTTTTCACCAGATCCGGCTGAGCGGCCAATTCGTCGTCGGTAATCCAGCTCTCGTGGACTTCCAGATCGCGTTCGATCAACTCGTTCAGCTGTGCTTGCAACGTTTCTTTGTCGTCAGGGGCCTCTGGCATATCAAAATCCAGACGTCCTTTTTCAGCCGAAATCGAGCCACCGGTGACAGGCAGGGGCACCACGACAGACAAAAGATGCAGCGCCGTATGAATGCGCATGTGGCGATAGCGGCGCTCCCAGTCCAGATGCTGGGTGATCGTGGTGCCAACCTCGGGCAACCGCGCCGGTTCCGCAGGTACCAAAGCGATCTCGTCGTCCAAAGTTTTGACCGCGGTCGCAATCTTCAGACTGCCGCCAGCCCAAGAGATTTCGCCGCTGTCGCCGGGTTGCCCGCCGCCGGTTGCATAAAACAACGCACGGTCCACGACGATGCCGCCTTCTGGCGTGTGACTGATCACTGTGCCCTCGGCACTGTTCAAATAGGCATCATCGCGAAAAAGAAGCTCTGTCATCTGTCTGTCCTGCGTGTCTTGGTGTCGCTGATACTGACCCAACGTGTGTGAAATTCAATAAAAAACCCCGCGTTCCAAGTCAGAACGCAGGGTTTCCATAAGCTATGCACGTGTGGGTTACACGTCTTCAAAGACGCCGGGAATGCTGATTGGTGCATTTGACAGCCAAGACGGTGTTGGCAGGCCTTTTTCGCGCAGGAATTCTGGGTTGAACAGTTTGGACTGATAGCGCGTGCCATAGTCACACAGGATCGTCACGATGGTGTGGCCCGGACCCATTTCCTTGGCCAGACGCTTTGCACCGGCAATGTTGACGCCGGACGAACCACCAAGGCACAGGCCTTCGTTTTCCAGCAAGTCAAAGACGATCGGCAGCGCCTCTTCGTCAGGAACTTGGAACGAGTGATCCGGTTTGAACCCTTCGAGGTTTGCAGTAATGCGCCCCTGCCCGATGCCCTCGGAAATAGAGCCGCCTTGCGACGCCAGCTCGCCGGTCGTGTAATAGCTGTGCAGCGCGGCGCCCATCGGATCAGCCAAACCAATTTTCACGCCCTTAGGCTGAAGCACTTCGGCCACGCCCGCCAGCGTGCCGCCGGATCCTACGGCGCAGATGAAGCCATCAACTTTGCCACCGGTCTGCTCCCAGATCTCAGGGCCGGTGGTTTCGACGTGCGCACGACGGTT
>NZ_CAXREH010000011.1:0-6015 GCF_964229375.1 Cognatishimia sp. | reverse complement strand
TCATCCACGGGCCACTGGACCTGCTGGACGCGATCTTGTCAGAAGGCGAGCGTGGGCTGGCACTGCAGCGCTATAAGGGTCTGGGCGAAATGAACCCTGACCAGCTTTGGGAAACCACGCTGGACCCAGATGCACGCACGCGTCTTCAGGTGAAAGTCGAAGACATGGCCGAGGCAGACGACCTGGTCACCAAGGTGATGGGGGATGTGTTGGAACCGCGCCGGGAGTTCATCCAGAAAAACGCGCTGAGCGTGGAAAACCTCGACTTCTAAACGCTTGTAGGGTTCCCCATAGCGCTGCGGATACCCCATAGCTTTGCGGTATCCGCGCATAGTGCTGTGAGCTAAGTGGTTGGTTTTGGACCGGCGGCTGCACGTGCGCATGTCTTCATCGCATCGGACGTGCTGCTTAGCTGGCGGTCCTTTTGAACCCGAAGAGTGACGTTGATCCTGCCACACGGATCTGGGCCGCTTCTGGGCGCTCGACCCATTTGCACAGCTAACCGTTAGCAGCCTTACAAAACCTGAACCTTTGGGTTATGACGTGACCAGAAAACGGGAGGCAGCGGTGAACTACAGTCAAATCCGGGCGTTTCACTATGTGGCCATGTTGCGCGGATTTTCCCGCGCGGCAGAGGCGCTGTCTCTGACGCAACCCGCTATCTCCGAACAGGTGCGCAAGCTTGAATCAGACAACGACATCTTGCTGTTTAACCGTGAACGCAAGCAGATCACTCTGACCCCTCTGGCCGAGGATTTGCTCTTGAAAACCAAACAGTTGTTTGAGTTGGAAGACACGATCGACGACATTTTGTCAGAACGTCGCTCTGTATTAACAGGGCATCTGCGGATTATGGTGGACAGCGCGTTTCACCTCTCGGATCGTCTGCTGCGGTTTCGACAGAAGTATCCCGAAGTCAAAGTCACCGTGCGCACCGGCAACAGCGAGGACGTGCTGGCGAACTTGCGAAGCTATGACGTGGAAATCGGCATCGTCGGCAGCGAAAACCCCGGTTCGGAATTTGAAAAGGTCAGTCTTGGCGAGGCCGATATCGTTGCCGTCGCCGCCAAGCCCTTTGACGTCGAAACCGAGAAACGTCTGACGATGCAGGATCTCAAGGGCTTTCCTTTGGTGTTCCGCGAACCCGGCTCAAAGACACGCCAGAAACTGGAACGCGCCGCAATGGCCGAAAAGGTCACCCTGAAGCCTGAAATGGTCGTAGAGGGTCGCGAAGCTATGCTCGAAGTCGTCGCCAGCGGCACTGGTCTTGGATTTGTGTCCGAGGCGGAAATCGGCAACGATCCCCGCCTGACACGTATAGGTCTGGCGGCACGCGATTTGAAAATGGCGGAGTCGCTGGTCTATTTGAAACAGCGCAGCGACTTGCGGGTCATTCGGTCTTTCCTACGCAGCTAACGCCCCTCCCCACCAAAATACATCGCCCGCGACGCCATTTGGTGTCGCGGGCGAGTTTGTCTTCAGCCGAGCCTAAAGGCTAGGGATTACTACAAAGCCGCAGTCTCGTTACCGCCGCCAGACACGCGCGGCACGAGCGCTTCGACAAGATCCTGCATGTCCATCTGACCGACCGCCTTGTCGCCGTCCATCACCCGGAAGGAGTACTCTGTCGAGCCGCCCGACATTGCGATCAGGCTTTCGAGGTTGGCCGAGATCTGAATGTCAGCGTTGTGTTTGCGCTCTTTGTCCAAAGGCTTCATCACCGACTTGGCACGCAAAACGCGGGCGCGGTTAATGTCGCTGACAAAATCCTCAATATACGGGTCGCTTGGTTTCAGCAGAATGCCCTGAGGCTCGCCCTGCTGCACAACTGCGCCGTCCTTCAGGATCACAAGGTGGTCCGCAAGCTTCAGCGCTTCGTCCAGATCATGCGTGATGAAGATAATCGTCTTGTGAAGCTCTGTTTGAAGCTCCAGCAAGAGGTTCTGCATGTCCGTCCGGATCAGCGGGTCCAGCGCCGAGAAGGCTTCGTCCATCAGCATGATGTCCGTGTTTGCCGTCAACGCGCGGGCGATGCCCACACGCTGTTGCATGCCGCCTGACAGCTGCGACGGATAGTGGCTCTCAAAGCCATCAAGACCCACACGCGCCAGCCACTTCTGCGCCTCTTTGTTGCGCTCATCTGCTGGAACGCCCTGTACTTCGAGCGGCAGAGCCGCGTTCTGAAGAACAGTGCGGTGCGGCAGCAGCGCGAACTTCTGGAACACCATCGTCATCTTTTCCTGACGCAGCTTGCGCAGGGAGGTTTCCGACAGCTTCAGCGCGTCTTCGCCGTCAATCATAACCTGACCTGCGGTCGGTTCGATCAGACGGTTCAGGTGGCGAATAAGCGTGGATTTACCAGAGCCGGACAGCCCCATAACCACGGTGATTTCGCCAGCCTGCATATCGACGTTGATGTCGCGCAGGCCCAGAACATGCCGGTGCTTATCAAGCAGCTCGGCTTTGCCCATGCCGCCTTGCACGTGCTTGACCATCTCTTTGTCATTGGACCCGAAAATCTTGAAGAGCCCAGAGATACGGACTTTTGGGAGATCGCTCATATCACGCGTTCCTTCAGTGTTTTTGACGTGTCATGTCGACACGTGACAGAGCCGCTTTTGACACACGGTCCAGAATGACCGCCAAAAGCACGATGCCAATACCAGCGACGATACCGACGCCCAACTCAAGGTTCCGAATGCCGCGCAGAACGTTCACACCGAGACCCGGTGCAGACACCAGAGACGCGATCACAACCATCGCCAGCGACATCATGATCGTCTGGTTCACACCAGCCATGATGTTAGGCAGCGCAAGCGGAAGCTCGACTTTGACCAGTTTCTGACGCGAGTCCATGCCAAAGGCATTGGCCGCTTCGACCACATCCTGATCCACAAGGCGGATGCCCAAATCGGTCAGGCGAATGACGGGAACAATCGCGTAAAGGATGATCGCGATACCGTAGAGTTTGGATTCCGTAACAGAAAACAAGAAGATAAGCGGGATCAGATAGACGAAGGTCGGCAAGGTCTGAAGCAGATCGAGTATGGGCACGACGGCCTTCTGCAATCGGTCAGACTTTGACATGGCGATGCCGATGGGCACGCCGAATAGAATAGAAATACCCGTACAGACCGTAATGATCGACAGGGTCTGCATGGCGACATCATAGTGGTCTACGAACGCCAGCAAAAGGATAGAGAATGCCACAAATATCGTGACCCAAGTGCTGCGAGAGGCCTTCCAGGACACAAAGACGAGCAGTGGAATCATGATGAACCAGGGCATCGCCGCAAACAGCCACAGCGCGCCGTCCAGCAACCAGCTCAGAGGCTGTGTGATGGGGTCAAGGACCGACTTTAGCGCAGGCTTTGCCGCCAGGAACGCGTCTTCGATACCCTTGGTAACGTCGCGAGTTTGACCGACCGAAGCGCAGCTTTCATTCAAGTTATCCAGCGACGGAAAAGGAAAGAACTCACCTTCAGCCTCACTTTGTCCGTTATTTTGTGCGGCCAGGTCCGCCAGCGAAAACGACCCACCAGAAGCCTTTGTTCCGCACCAGTCTTCAAGCCCGAGAGCCTGAAAAAGACGATCATAAAACGCCATCATTCCACCCTTTGGTAATACCCCCCCGATCGGTCGATCGGGGGGGCTTTTTATTTTATTATTATTGCAGAAGCGCTGCGAGGTTGCCTTTGGCTTTGTCGTTCAGCCAGTCGCCCCACACGTCTTTGTAGGTGGTCAGGAAGTAAGCTGCCGCTTCTTCGTTGGACGCGTTGTTGTCCAGACGCCATGCCAGAACTTCGCCCATCTGAGCGTTAGTGAATGCAACGTTCTTCAGCAGCTCAGCAACTTCTGGCTCACGCTCCATGAACGCCGAAGAAACAGCGGTCACAACTTTGGAGGATGGGTACGCAGAGAAGACTGGGTTTGCACAGTCTGCGTCACCGTTACAGGTGTGGCCTTCGGCGTCATAGGCTGGAACCTCAACCTGAACCATTGGGTATTTACCCAGAACCGCGGTTGGCGCCCAGTAGTAGCCGAACCATGGCTCTTTCGCGTCATATGCTGCCGCGATGGAGGTTTGCAGTGTTTCACCGGAACCGTGCTGGAAGCGCTCGAGGCCGGAACCTTCGATGCCTGCGGCTTTCAGGTTGTTGTTGTTGATGATGTCACACGCCCAACCTGATGGACAGTCGTGGAACTTGCCACCAACCGCCGCCGGGTTCGCCATGATGCCTTCCCATGTGGTCAGCTCTGGGTTGGACTCTGCGAGATACGCTGGGATCCACCATGCTTCGACACCGCCGTCAGACAGAACGTCTGTCAGTTCGATCAGTTTGCCGTCAGCCAGCAGGCCTTCGTATGCAGGGGTAGAGTTCGCCCAGACTTCGGTCAGAATGTCAGGCTCGCCAGTTTCTGCCAGAGAGGTCAGAGCAGGAACGGTGGACGATGGAACCTGCTGTACGTTACAGCCATAGCCTTGCTCCATCAGGAAGGCCGCAACTGCGGTCACAACCTGAGAAGACGCCCAGTCCATTTGAGTGATGGATACGTCGCCGCAGTCAGCAGACGCTGTACCGGCAGCCATCGTTCCAGTCAGAAGCGCCGCTGCGCTTACCATTTTAAGTTTCATATTGTTCTCCCTTGTTGAACTTAAAACTTCTTTATTTGTTTTGGGTCGGGCTCAGTGTCCCAACCGAATTCTTTGTCGTGCTGCATGTCGTTTTTAGCGATCCGGTCGAAACGCTTTTACGCATTTTGATTTTGCTCCAAACCCGCGCGACACGCACCGATCCTTTCAGAAACACCATGACGTGAGTCCACAGAGGCCGAAATACGACAGTTTTTTGCGAGTTTCAGACTTTTTTGGACAAGCATTCGTGGGCCTAACACCTTTTCAAGAGCGACATACATGGGAAGCGTGCCATAGAACAGGCGAAAAGCTAAGTCGCTTTTGAACACGTTTTCGTCGAGGTTTGCGAGATTGGTCGCAGTAGCCGTCTTTGATTTTTCCGTGTAGACCGCGCACCTTACATTACGTAAAGGCACGCCCTCTGTGTCCCGCCCCTCCGCACGGCACAGAGCCCCAACCTTCGTATCTGCCTCGCGACTCATACCAAACCCTCGATCAGAGCAATATCAGCGTGACAGGCATCTGCCCGCTTTGCCCGTGCAGCTTGGTATTCTTCAGAGGCATAGCAATCCCGTGCGCGTTGCAGCGAGTCAAACTCGATGACAACGCGGCGCTGCCAGTCGTGTCCTTCCAAGGTCTCCGCCTCGCCGCGCGCAAGAAAACGTGCCCCGTATTTCGCGAACGCTTTGGGCGCGATGTCCTGATAGCCGCGATAGGCGTCGGGATCGGTTACAGTGACGTTGGCGATCCAATAGCCCTTGGGCGTGATTGCGTCACTCATCGTCGCCCCCTTCTGCGGCGGCCAAAAGCCTGTCGGCAATCGCGGCTGTGTCCTGCAGGTGGTCCATCACAGCCCGACGGGCCGCGCTTGCGTCACCCGAAGTGATGGCCAAACAGATGTTCTCCATATGCGCGATGCCGGGCTGTGTCCGGTTGCTTTCGGACAGGGTCATCATACGCAAACGGCTGATGCGCCCGTTCAGACGCTGGACAATTTCCCACGCGATATGGTGGCCGGCACCATCAAAGATCTCGGAATAGAAATCAGCCGAGGCCCGGAACAAAGCCCCGGGCGTTTCATCCTTAAAGCCCATCCTCAGACGATCCAGCGCGCGCTCCAGCGACGCGGACCGCGTTGGTGTGATCATCCGGGCTCACTTTTCGGCCGCAGAGGTCTCGAGCATGCGGCGGATGTCGTAAATCTGGCGCGCGTCCTCGCGACTGATCTTGGCGACGATTGGCCCGCGGCCAGGCAGAATGTCGACCAGCCCTTCGGCCTCAAGATAGCGCATGGTTTCGCGGATGACGGTGCGGCTGACCCCCAGTTGGTCACACAGAGGTCTTTCAACAAGTCTTTGTCCTGGCTGGAAAAAACCCTC
>NZ_CAXREH010000010.1:0-17170 GCF_964229375.1 Cognatishimia sp. | reverse complement strand
TCCCGCCGCTGTTTTGCTTTTGATCGTCCAATCAGTATTGGAATGATTTGAACAGAGTGGAGTCGCCCATCCCGTTGATCAAACGAACAACGCTTGGAGTTTCCGCTTTCTGCGCGGCTACGAACTTCTGGAATGCGCCAGCTGGTTCATAGGCCTGACGTGTATGTGCTTTCTGCATCTTGTCACCTTTTCATAAGCATATATCACGCCCCCACAAACTGACCTTTGCTGTCAGGCACGGCGGAAAATGGCGTGAAATGTGACGAATTTGCGAAACAAGGTTAAAGCCAGGTTAACGTTTTTTAACCTCAAGCTCTTGGCGACCGGTCTCGGTCAATATCCAAACCCGCCCGTCCTCAAAGACGCCGGGATAGAGCGGACGCCCAAAACCAGTGCCCCCGTCCAGATTTACGCGGTTGCCAGCGTTCTCAGGAAAATCAACGGCTGTGTGCCCATGAACGATCAGTTTTCCATGGTCGCGAGGGTCATCCAGAAACTCTTGGCGGATCCAAATCAGGTCCACGGGATCCTGATCCTGCAACGGTACGCCTGGACGTATGCCCGCGTGAACAAAAATATGCTCAGGCGTCGCGTGATAACGCGGCAAGAGGGAAATAAAATCCAGATGCTCTTGCGGGACGGCTTTTCTTGCGTCTTTCAGAATGTCTTCATGGAGACGCCCAGAGGTTTCGACGCCATAGCTTTCCATTGTCTCCGCTCCGCCTAGGATTGGATCAAACCAAGGTACATTTGCGCGCGACAATGACCCAAAGACATTACCGTCTTCTAAGAAGAGCCTTAGATAATCATCATGGTTGCCCAAGAGCATGGTCCATGGACGGTCGTTTTTCTTGGCCTCAATCAGAAAATCTAGCACCAAACGACTGTCGGGCCCGCGATCGATGTAATCGCCGACAAAAACAATCTGCGCCTCATGTCCGCCATCGCTCCAGATAAGATCCAAAGCACGTTCCATTTGATCGAAGTGGCCGTGGATATCGCCAACGGCAAAAATTTTTGACATGAAATGACGCCTAAATAAAAAGCGCCGCCAAAAAGAGGCGGCGCTTTATTTTAGCAAATCTGGCGAAGCTTAAACAACGTCGAACTGCAGCGGTTTGATCTGGGTGAACAGATCGGTTTCCGCCAGCGCCGCGCGGGCTTCGGCTGGCACGGGTTCGTCTACATACAGCAACGCAATCGCTTCGCCGCCGACATCAGAGCGGCCCAGCGTAAAGTTCGCAATGTTCACGCCGTTTGTGCCCATGGTCTGACCCAGCGCACCAATGATGCCCGGTTCGTCACGGTTGGTGGTGTAGAGCATATGCGCCCCGATCTCGGCATCGATATTGATGCCTTTGATCTGAATAAAGCGTGGCTTGCCATCGCTAAACACCGTACCCGCAACCGACCGGTCGCGTTTCTCAGTGACAACGGTCACTTTGATATAGCCTTCAAAGCTTCCGGATTTCTCTTGGTTGGTGGTCGAAATCTGGATGCCACGTTCTTTCGCGATCACAGGTGCGGACACCATATTCACGTCCGGATTTGCCTTTTTCATGATGCCGGCAACCACCGCGCAGTTCAGCGCCGCGAGGTTCATGTCCGCTGCCACACCATCATAAAGGATGTTGATGGCTTGGATCGGCTCGTCGGTCATCTGACCTGCAAAAGAGCCCAGGTGCTCGGCCAGTTTGATCCATGGCCCCATGACCTTGGCCTCTTCGGCGGTCACGGAGGGCATGTTCAAAGCGTTCTCAACCGCACCGGTCAGCAGATAGTTGGACATTTGCTCGGCCACCTGAAGTGCCACGTTCTCCTGCGCTTCGGTGGTCGCGGCCCCAAGGTGCGGGGTGCAGACCACGTTCGGCAGGTTGAAAAGCGCGTTTTCTTTCGCAGGCTCTTCGGCAAAAACGTCAAAGGCCGCGCCAGCAACATGGCCGGACTTCAGCAGCTCTGCCAGGGCCTCTTCATCGACCAGACCACCGCGGGCACAGTTGATGATACGAACGCCTTTTTTCGTCTTGGCCAGATTTTCAGCGGACAGGATGTTACGCGTCCCATCCGTCAGCGGCACGTGCAAAGTGATGAAATCAGCGCGCGACAGCAGTGTGTCCAGCTCGACCTTCTCAACACCCATTTTGGCTGCTTTTTCTTCCGAGAGGAACGGGTCAAACGCGATGACCTTCATCTTCAGACCGCGCGCTCTATCACAGACGATACCGCCGATGTTGCCTGCGCCAATCACACCCAAAGTCTTGTTGGTCAGCTCGACCCCCATGAACTTGGATTTTTCCCATTTTCCGGCGTGGGTGGATTCAGAGGCTTCGGGAATTTGGCGCGCGACGGCAAACATCATCGCGATCGCATGCTCTGCGGTGGTGATCATGTTGCCAAACGGCGTGTTCATGACGATCACACCTTTTTTGGAGGCGGCGTCCTTGTCCACGTTGTCGGTGCCGATGCCTGCACGACCCACGACTTTCAGGTTGGTTGCGGCTTCGAGAATGGTTGGGGTGACTTTGGTCGCTGAACGGATCGCAAGACCATCGTACTGGCCAATGGTCGCTGCCAGTTTTTCTTTGTCTTTGCCAAGGTCAGGCAGGAAATCCACGTCGATGCCACGATCGCGGAAGATCTGAACAGCGGTTTCACTGAGTTTGTCGGATACAAGTACTTTAGGGGCCATTTCTTTGGTCCTTTTCGGATGTGCCGGGGCATGCGCCCGACCTGCGGAATGGGAAGGGGCGGGCGCAGGGCGCACCGCCGTGTGATTTACTGAGCGTTGATCTCGGCGTCGAAAGCCCACGCCAGCCAAGGCAGCATGGCCTCGACATCTGCGGTTTCGACTGTGCCGCCACACCAGATCCGAAGACCGGCCGGAGCATCACGATACGCGCCGATATCCAAAGCGATGTTTTCCGCCTCAAGACGTTTGGCCACGGCTTTGGCAAAAGCGGCCCCGTCCTGGATACGGTCATCGGTGAACTTCAGACAGACCGACGTGTTGGACTGCGTCGCCGCGTCCTCTGCGAGGTTTGCGATCCAGTCATTGGCCGCGCAGAAGTCATGCACCGCCTGCGCATTCGCATCAGCGCGCGCAATCAGACCTTCAAGACCACCAACCGAACGCGCCCAATCCAGCGCAAAGAGGTAATCCTCGACCGCCAGCATAGACGGCGTGTTGATGGTTGCGCCGGTGAAGATCCCTTCGATCAGCTTGCCGCCTTTGGTCAGGCGGAAGATTTTTGGCAAAGGCCATGCAGGCGTATAGCTCTCAAGACGCTCAACCGCCCGAGGCGACAGGATCAGCATGCCATGCGCCGCTTCGCCGCCCAGAACCTTTTGCCAAGAGAACGTCGTGACATCCAGCTTGTCCCAAGGCAGGTCCATCGCAAAGGCCGCAGAGGTCGCATCACAAATTGTCAGACCCTGACGGTCATCCGCGATCCAATCGCCATTTGGCACACGCACACCGGCTGTTGTGCCATTCCATGTGAACACAACGTCATTGGCAAAATCTACAGAGCCAAGATCCACGATCTGACCATAGTCCGCCGTCTTGACCTCGGCGTCGATTTTCAACTGTTTGACAACATCCGTCACCCAGCCCGCACCAAAGCTTTCCCACGCCAGCATTTCAACCTTGCGTTCACCCAGAAGCGACCACAACGCCATCTCAACCGCGCCGGTGTCAGAGGCAGGCACGATACCGATTTTGTAGTCAGCCGGAATGCCCAGAATCTCGCGAGTGCCTTCGATGGCATCCTTCAGCTTGGCTTTGCCAACAGCAGCACGGTGGCTGCGGCCCAGAGGCGCATCCGCGAGTTTATTCAGATCAAAGGTGGGGGGTTTGGCGCAAGGGCCAGACGAAAAACGCGGGTTAGCCGGCCGCGTTGCCGGGTGTTCAATAGCCATAATGCTACCCTTCCAGATAAGCGCCTCTCGTTGGGGAGAGGTGTCCCACCGCCGGAGCTAAATGGCCGCCGTCCGAGTCTCAACCGGGAAAATGGCGAAAAACAAGGGATTTACTGCCGTTCGGGAAGGGGAGCGTCGCGTATCGGAAACTTTGCGTCACTGCGCGGCGGTAAAGACCGCCTGCAGCTCTGTCACCTGCGCAGAGGTTGCCGGGCCAGACGTCGACCACAGAACCTCGCCTGACTGGGTCACGATCAAAACGCGAATCTGGTTGCGCCCTGAGAAGCCCAAAGGCGCATTCACCGACGCTGCACTTTCATAAATTGTGATTGTGCGCGCCCTCATGTTGCGATCAACGATGCCCGAACGCATGCCGTTGTCGATCACCGACTTCATCAACCGCGCCCCGGACCCAACCACGGGCAGCTCGACAAATTCAGCACCCCGGCTTGGATCCAGACCTAGTGCATTGATCCAGGTATTCACCGCGGCTTGCTGGCGCTGTTTATAGGCAATGAATACGATGGTCGGATCACCCGGAAGACCGCTTGGCAAAGTATGGGTTTTGCCGTTCAGATCCTCGGATGTCAGTGTCGGGAAAATCGACTTTGCATGCACAGGCAACGCCCAAAGCAGGGACATCACCAAAGTTGCGCGTATCAAACCAAACATAAGTCTCTCCTGTGCAGCACTAAGGTGAATACGTCTGGGCAACCGCTCTGGATCACCTCGGCTGGTAAATCTGCGGCCTCTGGGCTATGGGCAGTCAACGCCAGTTCACAAGAGAGACCTTTATGTTTATCGCGACCCTTCTGAGTGACCCCTCCAACCCAACCCTTGACCGCGCAACCGTCGAGAACCTGCGCAATGCCTGGGGCGGCGGCGAAGCCCAGTGGCTGGCAACAGGCGAAGCGGCGGAATTTTCGCTGTCCAGCAAACCGGACAACCAGTGGGACGTCTGGCAAGATCTGCAGGCCCTCAAGATCGACCTGATTGTACAACCCGCCGAAAACCGCCGCAAAAAAATGCTGCTGGCGGATATGGACAGCACCATGATCCAGCAGGAATGCATCGACGAACTCGCCGATGTCGCCGGTGTCGGAGATCACGTCAAAGCCATCACAGCGCGCGCAATGAACGGCGAGCTGGACTTTGAAGGAGCGCTGATCGAACGGGTCGGACTGCTGAAAGATCTGGATGAAAGCGTGATCCAGACCGTGATCGACACCCGCATTACCTTTATGCCGGGCGGCCAGACCCTGTTGGCGACGATGAAAGCAAACGGTGGATACGCAGCGTTGGTGTCGGGCGGCTTTACGGCCTTCACCGCCTATGTCGCCGCCAGCCATGGGTTTGACGAAAACCGCGCCAACACGCTGCTGATCCAAGACGGAAAACTAACAGGCGAGGTCGGCATGCCGATTTTGGGCCGCGAAGCCAAGGTTGAAGCCCTGCACGAGATCACCGCCCGCCTCGGACTTACCGCCGCAGACGTTATGGCGGTTGGGGACGGCGCAAATGACCTTGGGATGCTGGGACTTGCGGGCGCAGGCGTTGCGCTGCACGCGAAACCCTCGGTGGCCGCCGAATGCTATATCCGCATCAACCACGGCGACCTTACCGCGCTTCTTTACCTGCAAGGCTACGCTAAATCCGAGTTTGCCTAGATGTTTGAGGTCTCTGCCGAGATCCTGATCCTGCTGCTGGGGGCTGCCTTTGCGGCGGGGTTCGTGGATGCGATTGCCGGTGGCGGCGGCCTGATCACCGTGCCCGTCCTGCTGCTCAGCGGCGCAAGTCCCGTCACAGCCCTCGCCACCAACAAAGTGCAGGCGATCTTTGGCGCAGGCACCGCGGCATTGACCTATGCCAAAGGCGGTCATGTCGATCTGAAAACCGATATCGGCCCCGCGCTGATCTCATTTGCGGCCTCGGTTGTCGGCGCGCTGTTGATCTCTGTCCTGCCGACGGACTTCATCCGCGTGCTCCTACCAGTATTGCTGATCGCGATAGCGCTCTATTTCTGGCTCTCCAAAGGACTGAACGATCAGGATCGGGCGCGCCGCATGTCCCCTTTGGTCTTTACCGCGACAATGGTGCCTCTGGTCGGGTTTTATGACGGGCTTCTGGGCCCGGGCACCGGCAGTTTCTTTATGCTCGCCTTTGTCAGCCTCGCAGGTTACGGCGTTCTCAAGGCCACCGCACATACCAAACTGCTTAATTTTGCCTCCAACATTGGCGCCATGCTGGCGTTTGCCTTTGTGGCATCGCCCTGGTGGATCACCGGGATCGCTATGGGCTTTGCGCAGATTTTGGGCGCCCGCCTTGGCGCATCTTTGGCACAGAAAATCGGTGCCCGCCTGATCAAGCCCCTGGTGATCGTGACATCTCTGGCGCTGGCCCTAAAACTGTTCTGGGATATGCTCTAGACGGCTTTTTCACCTTGTCAAAAATACTCAAATCCAACATTCGCGCCCGATTTTAGACGCCACGAACGGGCGACTCGGGTTACCCTTGGCCCATGATGTTTAAATTGCCTGACCACAGCACGCTCTACACCGCCCTCTGCAACCGCGACACGTCGTACGAGGGCCGTGCTTGGGTGGGGGTGACCTCGACAGGGATCTTCTGTCGGCTGGATTGCCCGGCCCGCAACCCCAAGCCTGAAAACTGCCAGTTCTATGACAGCATCGGGGCCTGTATCGATGCAGGATTTCGGGCCTGCAAGCGCTGCAAACCGCTTGCACTCTACGCCGAGGTCGATCCCGTCATCGCCAAACTACTTGCGGAGCTAGAGGCGCGGCCCTCTTATCGCTTCAGCGAATCCGACGTCGCCCGCCTTGGCATTGATCCATCAACTGCACGACGGGCGTTCAAGCGTCAGTTTGGAATGACCTTCCTGGAAATGGCCCGCCAGCGCCGCCTGCGCGAGGGCTTTACCACGCTCGCAAAAGGTGGACCGGTCATCGAAGCCCAGCTGGATGCAGGATTTGAAAGCCCCAGTGCCTTTCGCACGGCCTTTGCAAAACTCCTGGGCCAAAGCCCGCAAAGCTTTGCCAAAGACGCCCTCTTGCGCGCCGATTGGATCGATACACCATTGGGACCTATGGTGGCGGTCTGTGACAAACGATCCCTGCACCTGTTGGAATTCATTGACCGCAAGGCGCTGCCGGGATCCCTGAAAAAGCTGATGACCTATGCCAAGGGCTCGCTCGGGATCGGAGCTTTTCCCATCCACGACACGCTGCGCACCCAGCTTCAGGCGTTTTTTGCGGGAACATCGGGCGAATTTGATATCCCTCTGACTTTGCATGGGTCCGAGTTCACGCAATTGGTCTGGCGCAGATTGCTCTCGATTGGCGCTGGACAGATCGAGACCTATGGGGCACTCGCAAAGGATCTTGGGAAGCCAAGCGCAACACGTGCCGTCGCGCGGGCAAATGGGTCCAATCAGATTGCTTTGATCGTGCCCTGCCACCGCGTGATTGGTGCGGATGGAAGCCTGACGGGTTACGGCGGAGGGCTGTGGCGCAAGCAAAGGCTGATCGAGCTGGAACGGGACTATGTGAAGGACAGCGCCGCATGACACAGGCAGATAAAGCGAAACATTTTGCCGAGTTG
Organism: Cognatishimia sp.; assembly: GCF_964229375.1. Lineage (GTDB taxonomy): Bacteria > Pseudomonadota > Alphaproteobacteria > Rhodobacterales > Rhodobacteraceae > Cognatishimia. The sequence goes on along the minus strand of NZ_CAXREH010000010.1, from coordinate 9,634 downwards.
CACGAACCGGGTCGCCCTCTGGTTTTGTACAACATCTGGGACGCTGGCAGCGCCAAGGCTTTGGCCGATGCAGGCGCGCCCGCCATCGCAACAGGCAGCTGGTCCGTTGCGGATGCCCAAGGCTTTACCGATGGCGAGAAGCTGCCACTCGAGATCGCGATGATGAACATCAGCCGGATCTGTAAAACGGTCGACGTGCCGGTCACACTGGATTTTGAGGGCGGCTATGCGGTCGGGCCGACAGGCGTTGCGCGCAATGTGACGCAGGCCATGAAAATGGGCGCGGTCGGCATTAACTTTGAAGATCAGATGATCGGTGGCAAAGGGCTGCACAGCCAAGAGGATCAGGTCAAACGCATCAAAGCCGCGCGCGAGGCGGCCGACGCCTTTGGGGTCGATCTGTTTATCAACGCCCGCACAGACCTGTTTTTGAAAGAAGCCAACCGCGAGTGGCATGCTGGTCTGATGCCTCAGGCCCTAGAGCGGCTGGAGGCTTATACCGAGGCCGGAGCCAGCGGCTATTTCATTCCTGCTTTGGTGGATCCAGAGCTGATCGGACGAATTTGTGAGGCCTCGAGCTTGCCGGTCAACGTGCTGATGATGCCCGGTTGCCCGTCGCCACAAGAGTTGGCGGACCTAGGCGTGGCACGCATCAGCCATGGCCCCTGGCCCTATCGGAAGATGCTTGAAGATCTGGCGGTGCGTTTCAAACAAGACACTGGGTCTTAGTCAAATCTGATTTCATCATGGAAATCCTTGCGTTGCCCTCCTAGATAAGGGGCAACGACAAAGGGTACGACCATGAAAATCGCATTCACCATGACCGAAGGCAAAGGGGATCTGGATCAGGTTCTGTATCGGTTTGCGACCGGACTAAAGGCCAACGGCGCCCATGTCTGCGGCGTCGTGCAGGTGAACAGTGATCGCGAAGACTGTGCGAAATGCGATATGGACGTGCACGTGATGCCAACCGGCCCCACAATCCGCATTTCGCAAGACCTTGGCAAAGAGTCACGCGGCTGTCGTCTGGATGTCGATGCGCTCGAGCAGGCCGTGGTCGTTGTCGAAGATCAGATATCCGAGAATGCAGATCTGTTGGTCATCAACAAATTCGGCAAACACGAGGCTAACGGGCGCGGGTTCCGCAATGTCATTGGACGGGCCATCGAACTTGGCGTGCCTGTGGTGTGCGGCGTCAACGGCATGAATCGCCAATCCTTTGAGGACTTCTGCGGTGGCGCTGCCGAGTTTATCGAAGCCAGCCCGGACGCGCTGACCGATTGGTTTAACACCTAGGCGACGCGAAACCGCCCCAGAATATTGCTCAGCAGGAACAGACCCGCCGCCACGCAGACAATGCTTGGTCCGGCAGGCGTGTCATAAAGATAGCTCGCCCTCAGGCCCAAGACCGCGGACAAGGCGCCGATAATGCCTGCGAAAAACGCCATGCTTTCCGGCGTACGCGCCAGCGGACGCGCTGCAGCCGAGGGGATGATCAACATAGCCACGATCAAAAGAACGCCAACCACTTTGATCGCAACGGCCACAACAACCGCCAGACTGACCGTCAGAATGAATTGCTCGCGCTTGGGGTTGATGCCGCTAGCACTTGCAAGCCCATGGTTGAGCGTCGCCGTCAAAAGCGCAGACCAACGCCGCAACATCAACAACAGCACCAAGGCCGCACCCAGCCAGATAATGGCAAGATCCGACCGGCCCACGGCCAGAATATCGCCAAACAGATAGGCCATCAGATCAAGTCGAACCCCCGACAGGAAGGACACGGCCACGAGGCCTATGGCCAAGGCCGAATGCGCAGTGACACCCAGTAGAGTATCCATCGCAAAGCCTTTGCCAGACAGCGTAGACACCGTCAGCGCCATCACAAGCGCGATGACCAAGGCTCCGGTAAAAACCGAGATGTTCAGCGCCAGCGCCAAGGCAATGCCCAAGATCGCCGCGTGGCTTGTTGCGTCACCAAAATAGGCCATGCGACGCCAGACCACAAAGCACCCCAAGGGGGCTGCGGCAATGGCCACTCCGATCCCGGCCAGCGTGGCGCGAACAAGGAAATCATCAAGCATGTTCATGCTCCTGTTCCGGCCCGTGATCATGATCGTGGTTGTGGTCGTGATGATGATGGTGGTCGTGATCGTGCCGGTACAGCGCCAAGGCCCCTTGGGTGCCGGATCCAAACAGGGCGCGGTATTCCGGTGCCGAGGCCACGACATCAGGCGCGCCGCTACAGCACACGTGACCGTTCAGGCAAATCACCCGGTCAGAGGCGCTCATGACCACGTGCAACTCGTGCGAAACCATCAGGACGGCCGTGCCCAATTCCTGCCGGATGTCTTCGATCAATCGATAGAACGCCGCAGATCCAGGCTGATCCAGACCTGTCGTCGGTTCGTCCAAAATCAGCAGATCCGGCTTTTCCAGCAATGCGCGCGCAAGCAGCGTGCGTTGGAACTGACCGCCAGATAGGGTAAACATCTGTTTTTCAAGCAGGTTTTCCGCCTGCACGCGGGTCATTACGGCCTCGATCTCTGCCGCGGACTTGCGATGTGGCAGCGACAAAAACCGGCGCACCGTGATTGGCAGTGTCGGATCGATATGCAGGCTTTGCGGAACATAGCCGATCCGCAGGCCATCCAGGCGATCGATATGTCCCTTGGTAGGCGCAATCGCCCCAATGATGGCCCGCATCAAAGTGGATTTGCCGGATCCATTGGGCCCGACCACCGTCACGATTTCACCTCTGGAAATCGAGAAGTCCACGTTTTTCAACGCAGTCGTTCCGCCCATCTGGACGGTCATACCAACGGTTTTTACAAGCGTCATTTTTCGTCCTGGCAGGTTGGGCACAGGCCCTCGGCTTCGACGACGACTGCCTCAACTTCAAACCCCATGTCTTGCGCCGCAGAGGAGATTTCAGAGCTTGGGCTGCCCTCCATTTCGACCACTTTGGTGCAGCTGCGACAAATCATAAACGCCGGATCATGGTCTTTGCCGGGGTGGTCGCAAGACACAAAGGCATTCAGCTTTTCGATCTTGTGCACAAAGCCGTGCTTTCCCAGAAAGTCCAATGCGCGATAGACAACAGGCGGCTGGCTTCCCATGCCTTCTTTCGCGAGGATTTCCAGAATGTCGTAGGCGCCCATGGCCTTGTGTTCCGACAGCAAAATTTCAAACACACGCTGACGGACAGGCGTGAATTTCAATCCATGCTGTGAGCAATAGGCAATCGCGGCGTCCATGCCGTCGGCAACGCAACGCGTGTGATCATGCGAGTGAAATGCGGGACTGGTCATGGGGGCTCCGACGAAAGCTTTGGCTTGATATACTATAACAAGTTGGATAAGCAACCCCCTGAACGTTATACCATAACACGAGAGCCCCATGAAGATACGTGCTTTAACGGCCCTGATGCTGACCACTACGGCGGCGCAGGCAGATGTCCCAAATGTCGTCACCGACATTCCCGCAGTTCATTCGTTGGTTGCCCAGGTCATGGGCAATCTTGGCGAGCCTAAGCTTTTGATGAAGCAAGGGAGTTCACCGCACGGCTACGCGATGCGCCCCTCCGAGGCACGTGCATTGCAGAATGCGGATATGGTTGTTTGGATCGGCGAAGATCTGACACCTTGGCTTGAGTCTTCCATCGAGACACTGGCTCCCGAAGCCGAGTCGCTGGAGCTGTTGCATGCGCATGGCACAGAGGTTCTGAACTTCCGTGAGACACCGATTTTCGCGAAGGATGGCGACCACGGCGATCATCATGACGACGAGCATGGTGATGAGCACGACGATCATGGACACGATGACGACCATGATGATCACGGCGAGCACAAGGACGATGAACACGACGACCATGGGCATGACGATGACCATGGCGACGATCACGATGATCACGACGATCATGGGCACGACGACGACCATCACGACGAAGACGGTCACGATGATCACAAAGAAGAAGCCGGACATGATGATCACGGACATGACGACCATGGTCACGATCATGACGGCGCTGATCCGCATGCTTGGCTGGACCCACACAACGCCGCAAAATGGGTTGGCGAGATCGCCGAGCACCTTGCAGAGCTAGATCCAGAGAACGCTGCAACCTACGAAGCGAACGCGGCCGCAGCTGCCGAATCTTTGGAAGCGCTGGAGGACTCTCTCAAGGCCCAACTTGCGCCATATAGCGGTGCTAAGTTCATCGTCTTCCACGATGCCTATCAGTATTTCGAGAACGCGACGGGGCTGAAAGCTACCGGTGCGTTGCAAGTCAGCGATGCAACCCCGCCAAGCGCAGCGCGTCTGGCCGAAATTCAGGAAGAGATCCAGGAACACAGCATCACCTGTGTCTTCTCTGAGCCTCAGTTCAGCGACGCGCTGGTACAATCCGTGACCAACGGTCAGGTGTCCGCAACCTCGCTGGATCCGCTGGGTGTTGGCCTGGATCTGGGCGCGGGTCTGTATTCCGAGCTGCTGCAGAACCTCGCAGACTCCATTGAAGGCTGTGTCAGCTAAGCGGTTCCCACCGCTTTTCAAGCCAGCATAAACACAAAAAAAAGGGTCGCCCGAGGGCGACCCTTTCTGTTTGTGTATCCGTCAGGATTAGGTCCAGTGAACCTCTGCTGGGCGGAATTCGAAGGTGATGTGGTGACCCGCACCTTCCAGACCCTCGCGGGTGTGGTTGTACAGAGACCGCCAGTATGGCTGGATGGTCACGCCTTCGTTGCGGATGATGGTCTCGCCTTTTTCCATCAGAGCGCGACGTGCGTCGACGTCTGCTGTCGCCAGAGCCTGAGTCAGGATGTCGTCAAACTCAGAGTTGGACCAGCCAAATTCGTTCCATGCTTCGCCAGTACGGTAAGCCAGAGCCCAAATCTGAACACCCAGAGGACGGTGGTTCCAGTTGGTGGAGCTGAATGGATACTTCGCCCAGTCGTTCCAGAATGTGGAACCAGGCAGAACTGTCCGCTTCACCTTGATACCCGCGTCACGCAGCTGCGCAGCAACAGCATCGGTGGTGTTCTTACGCCATGCGTCGTCGATGGAGATCAGCTCGTGCTCGAAGTCTTCCATGCCGGCTTCTTTCAACAGAGCCAAAGCGCCCGCTGGGTCGTGCTTTGGCACACCGAGGTCAGCAAACTCTGGGTGCGCAGGACCAACATGGTGGTTTTGCGCAGCAACACCGCGACCGCCATAGCCCAGTTCCAGAAGAACGTTGTTGTCACATGCCATGGACAGAGCGCGGCGAACGCGTGCGTCTGCATAAGGTGCAACACCGTCAACTTCGGCTTCTTGGTTTGGACGCACAACGATGGTCGCCATGGTGACAACTTCGTTGGTGTTCCAGCCGTCCAAAGACGAGATCAGGTCGATGAAGTCGCCGTCAACAGAGTAGTTCGCGTCGTATTCATCCGCTTCTGCCGCCGCAACCCAAGCTGCTGGGTCTGTGCCGTAGTCCACATACTCGATGCGGTCCATCCATGCGCCGTTGCCTGCGTTCCACCATGTGTGGTTCTCGTTGCGAACCAGAACAGCTTTAACGCCAACTTCCAGAGATTCTGGCAGATATGGGCCGGTGCCGATTGGGTTAGACAGCATGTCTGCGTCTTTGTGGCTGCTGTGCACGATCGCCGCTGGATAGTCAGCCATACCTGGGATCAGAGAGATGTCAGGTGCTGGCAGGTTCAGACGAACTGTGTGGCTGTCGACAACTTCGATTGCGCCTTCGATTGCTTTACCGGAGTCTGCGTCAATCAGGGTCGCCATACGACCAGCCATCGAGTTACCTTCGACGGATTTGTCACACCAACCGGTGATGTTGCGTGCAACATCTTCAGCTGTGAAGTCGTCGCCGTTGTTCCACTTGACGCCCTTACGTACGTTCAGAGTGTAGGTCTTCGCGTCGTCAGACACTTCCCAGCTTTCAACCAGGCTTGGCTGGAATGTACCGTCGTTTTCATAAGTCACGAGATACTCAAGCCAACCGCGAGAGAAGTTCGCGATCTGGGACCAGTCATATGTGCGAGGATCTTTAAGCGCGCGCACTTCAGTTTGCAGACGCATCGTGCCGCCTTGCTTGGCGTGGCCTGCCGCGTGTGCAGGTGCTGCCATACCCAGCATAGAGTATGCAGTCGCTGCAGTCGCGCCGAAGGCGGATGCGATAGCAAGAAATTCACGACGGGATACGTCGTCTTTGCCTGCTTTCTTGGCAGAATCGACAACCTCTTTTGGCAGAGGTTTGCCGGTACGTGTCAGAAATTCCATGTGTAGTCTCCCTGTGTGTGAGGCATACGCCCCTATGATTATAGTCTTCTTCAAAAACCGCCTTAAAGCGATTCAAGTTATGTTGATCCCAGAGGTCGTCTTTTGACCACTTCTGGTTTCGGCCAACCCTGAAACTGTGCGATTTCAAGGGGCTAAATTCGCAGGTTACCGCCGCGGCCTCAGGCCACATTCGGACCGCAAAATCCCGACACCAAGGGTGGGATGATTGCGTGCAAATTTTGGTCGATTTCCCCCCAAAGACGTCACCTTGTGAAAACGAGCGTCATCATGATCCCGCGCAACTGCATGAATTGCAACATGAAAATGACTCGGGGCTTGCCCGAACAAGTGGAAATGAAGGCTGGAAAACAAGGTGTCTAGCCGACTCAGACCACGACCAAAGAGGTCCAAAGACCTTTTTGAGCACGTAGCGAAACAAAGCTGCATAGCACCAAAATCCATTTTTAAACCCTCCCCTCTAGAGGGTCTTTTCCTCTGGTCGAAAAACGACATTTTCCAATCCTTTCCCGCCAACGTGCCGCAGTTTTTCGCATTGAACGCTAATTTTCAGTGAAAAAGTTACCTTTCAGGGTGATTTTGAGAGAGAATCCCTCTGGCCGCGCCTTAGGTCTTTTGTGGCTTTTTACGTCTAGGCTGATAGACTCGTAAAAAAACAAAATCCGAGCAGACCCCCTTGCGAATACTTTGCGTCACAACAGTACGAGACGAAGGACCGTACCTTTTGGAATGGATCGCCCATCATCGGGCGGCCGGGGTCACGGATTTTCTGATCTATGCCAATGACTGCAGCGACGGCACCATTGCGCTGCTAAAGGCGTTGCAGCGGGCGGGAATCGTTCGTCTTGTCGAGCATACGCTTGAAAAGGGGAAGTCCATTCAATGGCAGGCGCTGAAGGCCGCCTGGGCGCACCCGCTGACGCAAAAAGCCGATTGGGTTCTGGTCAGTGATGTGGACGAGTTTCTGAATATCAAAACCGGTGCGCATACTCTGCCCGATCTGATCGACGTGATCTCGCCCGAGGCGGACGGCATTGTGATGCAATGGCGCTTGTTTGGGCACAACGGTCAGGTCTTAGCGCGCGACCGGCTGGTGACCAAGACCTACACCCGCGCCATTCCTGCGGACGCGACCTACCCGATCTCGGCCAGCCTGTGCAAAACTATGTTCAAGCCTTCTGGCCCGTTTCGCACCTTTGGCGTCCACCGCCCACAACAGAAACCCTTGGCAAAAGCGCGACGCCCGATTTTTGTCGATGGGTCCGGTCAGTTCATCGATCAGGACTTTGCCATGGACGAAAAGCGGATTTCGTTCTTCGGTCACAAACCGGCCCGCGACTTGGTCGAGATCAATCATTACGCGGTTAAATCTGTTGCGGCGTTCCTGCTTAAGCGCGCCCGCGGCCTGCCCAACCGCAAGAAACCGATCGACCTGTCTTACTGGGTGGACCGGAATTTCAACACCGTCGAGGATACCTCGATTGCAGCGATGGCACCGGCCACGCAAACCGTACTGGAAGAGCTGCTGTTTATCCCCGGGATGCACAAGCTGCATGAAGACTGCGTGGACTGGCACGACAAACGGTTTCAAGAGCTGATCCTGGATCCGCAAACTCACAACCTGCTGACGAAACTCATAACCGCAGGCGGCAGCGAAGTTCCGTCCCCGCGCCTGCAACGTCGCTTGGTGGCTTGGTACCATCAAGCTCAGAACGCCCAAAAGGAGTGACCGCGCGCGCATGTCAGACGCAACAGCCCATCCACAGTTTGACCACCATGTGATCGCGCATCAGCGGTTTGGCGAGGACCATGCGCTGGACGTGCTTGCGGTCGGGTCTGACATTCGGGTGTTTGGCGTGGGCACTTTGACCGCTGGTCAGTTCAGCGCACGGCAAGCCAGCATCCGCGCCGTCGGAGGGCATCAGATTTTGGCCTTTCCCGCACAAGAGGTGCGGCCCCACATCCGCGTCTCGCACCCACAGACCGAGGCCTTTGCCGGACAGCATTGCATCCTGGCCTTTCGCAATACGCAAAGTGTTGAGACGACGGTGAACTGGCTGCGCTGGCATGTAGAACGCCATGGCATCACATCTGCTTTGATCGTGGATCGCACGGATCCGGCCAAAGACACTGGGTTCGCCCAAGACCTAAAGCGCGCCACCCGCGATCTGCCTGACCTGCACACGCTCACCGTCGTTCAATGCGACCTGCCGCTTGGCGATCCCACTTTGCCCGCCGAATCCCATCCCTTCTGCGCGCCCGAAGCGCCGGGCAAAGACCGAATGACAGTGCCAGAACCCGACCCATGGCATGCACCCCTTGCACAGCTGAATGTGATCGAACTGCTCCGCTGGCGCTATCTTCAGTCCGCTGAAACCGTGACGCTGTTGGATGTAAGTGACCTTTTAGAGCCGGTCCCAGGCAGGCGGTTTACCGATGAAGTCGCGCAGGCACCAAATGGCGCAATTCTGCTGCAGGGTGCCTCTGTTTATCCATGGCGCGTCCGCAAAGGGCAGCCCCCGCACTTCTCTGATCACATTTGCCGGCAGTTTGACGCCTCTCAAAAACTGACACGCTGGAGTCTTGCCCCGGCAAAAACCCCTACAACGCGTCTGTGGCGGCCTTTTTTCACACCGGGCGGTGCCATCGGCGCAGCAGAACCTTGGCCGTTTTGCCGGTACATGGGCCTGCGCCACAACGCCGAGTCGATCTCGAAAATCGTGCCGAAAACCGCATTGATCGAAGAGCCCACCCTGATGCGCCATGCCGTGGACTATTGGAACGCCAAGCCCGTTCCTGTGCCACAGCAATCGGCCAAGCGCCCGTCAAAGAAACCGAACTCGGTCGCAATCGTGACCTGCATGAAAAACGAAGGCCCGTTTATTCTGGAATGGCTGGCCTATCATCGGGTGATCGGGGTCGAGTCTTTTCTGGTCTATACCAACGACTGCACCGACGGCACGGACCACTTTTTGGATCTTTTGCAGGCCAAAGGCCTGGTGCAACATCGCGACAACCCGTTTCGCGAAACGGGTCTGAAACCTCAACACGCTGCACTGCACGCCGCAGACAGTGAACCCATGATGCAGGCGGCGGACTGGCTGGTCTGCATGGACGTGGATGAATTCATTAACGTCAAAGTTGGTGACGGGCGCCTGCCGGATCTGTTCGCGGCCGTTGGCGAGGCCAATATGATTGCGATGACATGGCGGCTGTTTGGCAACTCGGACCAGCATCTGTTTCGCGACGCCCCAATCATCGGTGATTACACCCGCTGCGCCGCCGAAATGACGCGAAAACCGCATCAGGCGTGGGGGTTCAAAACGCTCTATCG
>NZ_CAXREH010000009.1:0-15612 GCF_964229375.1 Cognatishimia sp. | reverse complement strand
GCACCAACGGTATTTCGCCAATCTTCCTGACCACCGTTGGCGTGACGGGTGGTATCGGTGTGGACCTGAAGAACTGGGTCAAGAAACTTGACGAGAACGGTGAGCCGGTTGAGAACAACAACGGCGATGCTATTCTCGAAGAGCGCTATTCCGTTGCGACTGGCACCGTTCTGAAGATCAACACCAAACAGAAGAAACTCTATTCCGCGGACGGATCCGAGGAACTGGTCGATATGGCCGGATCCTTCACACCGCAGAAAATGGAGTTCATGAAGGCGGGCGGGTCTTATGCCATTGTTTTCGGTAAGAAACTGCAGACATTTGCAGCTGAAACTCTTGGTGTCGAAGCGCCACAGGTTTTTGCGCCTTCCAAAGAGATCAGCCACGAAGGTCAGGGTCTGACTGCTGTTGAAAAGATCTTCAACAAAAACGCCCGAGGCACGACACCAGGCAAAGTCCTGCACGCGGGCTCTGACGTGCGCGTAGGCGTCAACGTGGTCGGCTCTCAGGACACGACGGGCCTCATGACCATGCAGGAACTTGAGGCGATGGCGGCGACGGTTGTGTCACCTTCTGTAGATGGCGCTTACCAGTCTGGTTGTCACACTGCGTCTGTTTGGGACGTGAAGGCGCAGGCCAATACTCCGCGTCTGATGAAATTCATGAACGACTTCGGTCTGGTCACGGGCCGCGACCCGAAAGGCGTTTATCACTCCATGACCGACGTGATCCACAAAGTGCTGAACGATGTGACCGTGTCTGATTGGGACGTGATCGTTGGCGGCGACAGCCACACTCGGATGTCCAAGGGCGTCGCGTTCGGTGCAGACTCTGGCACTGTGGCGCTGGCTTTGGCGACCGGTGAAGTTTCTATGCCAATTCCTGAATCGGTCAAAGTGACCTTCAAAGGTGCGATGGCGGATCACATGGACTTCCGCGACGTCGTTCACGCGACGCAGGCGCAGATGCTGGATCAATGTGGTGGCGACAACGTCTTCCAAGGCCGCGTGATCGAAGTCCATATCGGTACGCTTCTGGCGGACCAGGCCTTTACCTTCACCGACTGGACCGCAGAGATGAAGGCGAAAGCCTCTGTCTGCATCTCGAATGATGACACGCTTGTCGGCTCTCTCGAGCTGGCGAAGTCGCGCATTCAGGTGATGATCGACAAAGGTATGGAGCACGAAAACGGCACTCTGGCCCGTTTGATCGCCAAGGCTGACGAGCGAATCCAAGAGATCAAGTCCGGCACGCGCCCTGCGCTGGTGCCTGATGCCGACGCAAAATATTTTGCTGAGGTTGTTGTTGATCTGGATGCCATCAACGAGCCGATGATTGCCGACCCTGACGTGAATAACGCTGACGTTTCAAAGCGGTATACCCACGACACAATCCGTCCGATCTCTTACTACAAAGCAGAGAAGGAAGTGGATCTGGGTTTTGTCGGATCCTGTATGGTGCACAAAGGGGACATCAAGATCGTCGCCCAAATGCTGCGCAACCTTGAGGCTGCCGAAGGTAAAGTAGAGTTCAAGGCACCGCTGGTGGTGACCGCGCCGACCTACAATATCATCGACGAACTGAAGGAAGAGGGCGACTGGGAAGTCCTGCAGAAGTACTCTGGCTTTGAGTTCGACGACAGCGCACCAAAAGAGCAAGCGCGGACCGAGTATGACAACATCCTCTATCTGGAACGCCCGGGCTGTAACCTGTGCATGGGTAACCAGGAAAAGGCCGCAAAAGGCGACACGGTTCTGGCGACTTCGACCCGCTTGTTCCAAGGTCGCGTTGTGGCTGACTTGCCTGAAAAGAAAGGTGAATCCCTGCTGGCGTCTACGCCTGTTGTGGTTCTGTCAGCGATCCTCGGTCGCACGCCGACACTCGAAGAGTATAAGGCCGCTGTCCAAGGCATCGATCTGACTAAATTTGCTCCGGGCAAAGGCAAGCCGCTGGATACGTTGTCTGTGCACTACTAAGCGCACTGATTACGAATATTCAAAGGGCCATCCTATCGGGTGGCCCTTTTGCTTTTGTCGCGGCTGGTCAGGTGGCGAAAACCGGCGCGCCAAACATGCCTTCGTCGGGGGTGACGCCAAGCCCGTCGCCCTCTGGCACAGCGATGTGGCCATCCTCGATGCGAGGCCCGCTTTTGGCATCGTAATGCCCGTCAATATAGGGCGCAGCGATCCAGGTGCCTTCGAACAGGTCCGCGCGTACAGTGGCCCCCATATGCACGCAGGCCGCCGCTAGAAGATCCCCGCCCCATGCGTCATCGACGGTATGGGGTAAGTTGCGTGCGGCACAGATGTCTCGGGCGGTGGACATTGGGGTCAGGCCGCCAAGACGGGTGAGTTTAAACCCAAATCCGTCGACAAATCCAGCACCCGCAGCCTGAATGACGCGATCCAGATCCACCGAATTCTCGTCCATGTAAAGCGGGTGCGCCAGCTGCGGCCGCAGCGCGATCAGCTCTGACACCGTCTTGCACGGCTGCTCGATGATCATCGGAATGGCGCGGCAGGCTTGGCTGACAAAAATGGCGTCCCGCGTGGTCCAGCCGCGATTGGCATCAACCGCGAACCGCATTCCGGACCCCGCGATTTCCTGCCCGACCCGATGGATGATTTCTATATCCACCTCAGGGGAATGCGCGCCGACCTTCAATTGCAAACGCTGATAGCCTTCGCGGCGTTTTTCACGCGCAATCCGCGCGGCCGTATCGGGCGTTTCAATGCCAATCGCATAGTAAGATGGAACGCTTTTCCGCAACGCGCCGCCCAACAGGTCTGTCACAGGTTTCTGAACAGACTTTCCAAGTGCGTCATAGACCGCAATGTCGATGGCGGCTTTGGCATAGGCGTGCCCGTTCAGCAGCCCATCCATCTGATGCATCACCGCGCCCGATAGCACGTCTGTGCCAATCAGACCCGGCGCCAAAGCGCTAAGCGCGGTACGCGCACCGTCGGCATGCGCGGGGGCGTAAAGCGGCCCCAGTGGGCAGGTTTCGCCCCATCCGGTCACACCCGTGTCGGTGACCAGTTTGACCAGCGTCGTATCCAGCGCCGTGATCTCGCCATAGGACATCGTATAGGGGCCATTCTTGACCCTTAGATCGTGTTGAAAGACCGAAATAGAGGCAATTTTCATCAGGTAATCCAGCTGGCAAAACACATGTTTTACCGTGTCTATGAGACAAATTGCGTCACCACTTGTCTAAATACGGCAGGCGCAAAGATTCCTTGCGTAAGAACGACAAATTTCGATTGACGCGCCCGCCCTTGGTCACTTAGGCAGCTGTCATTCTCAGGGCGGGGTGAAATTCCCCACCGGCGGTGATAGCCCGCGAGCGGCCCAGTGTTTGGGTGTCAGCAGATCCGGTGAAATTCCGGGGCCGACGGTTAAAGTCCGGATGGTAGAGAAGTATGCGGTCAGCCCCGTAGGGTGAGCCGTGTCAAAACGCTCTGGGATCTTGTCATTGAGAAAGGACTTAGAGCTATGACAAAATCCCCAAACTTCGCCTTCATCAAGGCGCGCTGGCATTCTGACATCGTGGATCAGTCGTTGGTCGGCTTTGAAAACCGGCTGTCAGAAATGAATGTTGCGGCCACGGTTGATACATTTGACGTCCCCGGCGCATTTGAAATGCCACTGCTTGCACAGAAACTTGCTGCCAGCGGCAGATACGATGCGGTGATCGCCTCGGCTTTGGTGGTTGACGGCGGCATCTATCGTCACGATTTTGTGGCGCAGGCTGTGGTTGATGGCCTGATGAAAGCAGGCATGGAAACTGGTGTGCCGGTTCTTTCCGTCTCGCTGACGCCGCATCATTTCCAACCCTCGCAAGAGCACGAAGCCTATTTCCATGCGCATTTCGTGAAAAAAGGCGCCGAGGCCGCGAACGCAGCGGTTCAGATCATCGACGTGCATGCTGCGCTGACGCCCGCAGCCGAGCTGGCCGCCTGAGCGCAGCTGCTAAAGACATCCGATCGGTGCGCAGCCGCGCGCCGATCATGCATCGCCCCCACCGTTGACGCGGCAACAGGGCGTCCCCCTTTCACAGAGCTTGCCAAAGTCCAGGCGCTTGCAGATAGTGCCGGAAAATCACTGTGAAAGTCGCACCATGCCTATGGATAATCTTTGGGAAAAAACAGCGGTTTCTCCGCCTGCCACCAAGATTTTGGCGAGCGCGCAGTCGACCTATGATCTTGTTGTGATTGGCGCGGGGTTCTCTGGGTGCTCTGCTGCGATCACAGCGCGCGACCTTGGCGCAAGTGTTGCTGTTTTTGAAGCGAAAACAGTGGGCTATGGTGGATCTGGGCGCAACGTTGGCCTTGTGAACGCCGGACTGTGGACCCCGCCTGACGAGATCGAAGCCACCATAGGAAAACGCGAAGGCACGCATCTGTATGAGTGTCTCAGTGCGGCCCCCGATCAGGTGTTTTCCCTGATCGATCGTTTGAACATCGAGTGTCAGGCCCGCCGAAATGGAACCCTGCACTGTGCCCACGCGACCTCGGGTTTGAGCGATCTGAAAAACCGGATGAAGCAGCTGCGCGCGCGCGGTGCTCCGGTCGAGCTGCTGGACGCGCACGCCACCAGTCATCGTGTCGGCTCGGAGCGGTTCAAGGGCGCCTTGTTTGACCCACGCGCGGGCACCATTCAGCCGCTGTCTTATGTGCGCGGTCTTGCCAAAGAGGCGATGAAAGCGGGCGCGGATCTGTTTGAAAACGCGCCTGTTCACCACGTCAAAAAGACATCGTCGGGCTGGATGGTCAGCGTCGGCGATCAGGTGGTTTTCGCGAAGGCCCTGTTGCTGGCGACCAATGCTTATCTGCACGGTCTTACCGGTCTCCCCGCGCCCCAGTTTACCAAGGTGGGCTATTTTCAGGCCGCGACCCGCCCGCTGGAACCCACTTGGCAACGCAGCATTCTGCAAAACAAAGAGGGTTGCTGGGACACCGCGTTGGTGATGTCGTCGTTCCGCATGGACGGTGAAGGGCGGCTGGTGATCGGCGGCGTCGGCTCTTTGGAAAGTCTGGGTCGCGGAGCGCATCTGGCATGGGCACAACGCAAGCTGGCGCTGCTGTTTCCGCAACTGGCGAAGGAACAGCTGCAAGAGGCCTGGAGTGGCGTGATCTGTATGACAGGCGATCATATCCCAAAAATCCAAGAAATAGGTGCCAAGGGATACGCCCTGTTTGGCTATTCGGGTCGAGGGATCGGGCCGGGCACCGTTTTTGGCGCAACGGCGGCCAAGGCGCTGTTGACCGGAGACCGTCAGGATCTGCCGGTCGTGCCCACGAAAGCGCATCGCGAGCATCTGACTGGCCTGAAGCAGGTTTATTACGAAGCAGGCGCGACCCTGACCCATCTGACCGCGGCGCGGGGGCCTTAACGCAAGACGCGACGTTTCGCAGGCGATCATTTGCATTTTCACAGACAAATGCCCCATGATTGCTGCAACCGATCTTGGAGGATCAGACATGCACGATGGATCCACGCCTCCCACGGCGCCTGTCACGCTTGACGTGGCCGAGGGTATCGCCACGCTGACCATGGAGCGACCACGCTCTATCAATGCGCTGTCAGAGGAAATGCTAGCGGCGCTGCAGCTGCATCTCGATGACATCGCCACGCGGCGTGACATCAAGGTGGTGATCCTGCGCGGGGCAGGGCACCATTTCTGCGCAGGTCATAACCTGAAGGAAATGACAGAACGCCGCGCGGATGAGGATGGCGGGTATCAGTATTTCAACGATCTCTTTGCCACCTGCGCAAAGATGATGATGTCAGTGGTGAACCTGCCTCAACCGGTCATCGCCGAGGTCACAGGGATCGCGACGGCTGCGGGCTGTCAGTTGGTTGCAAGCTGCGATCTGGCGGTCGCAGCCGAGGACGCGCGCTTTGCAACGTCGGGCATCAACATCGGTTTGTTCTGCTCGACCCCAATGGTGGCCCTCAGCCGCAACATTGGTCGTAAAGCCGCTATGGAGATGCTGTTGCTGGGCGAATTCGTCGCGGCAGATAAGGCGCTTGAGTTGGGGCTGGTCAATCAGGTCGTGCCGCTTGAGGAGGTCGCCAATGCAACCAGGACCATGGCGGAAAAGATCGTCAGCAAATCACCGGTCGCCGTCAAAATCGGCAAGCGCGCGTTTTATGAGCAAGCCGAGATGACGTTGGCCGAGGCCTATGAATACGCAGGCCGCACAATGGCGGACAATATGATGGCGCAAGATGCCGAACGGGGCATCGGTGCGTTTGTGACTAAGTCACCTATGCCTGATTGGGAAGGCAAATAGGGCCAGGCGCGTCTAGGCGACGGCCTCCATCGCCGAAGCCGTGCAAGACAACATCGCAAACATCAACGATCCTGCGACCTCTGGCCTTTCTTGCGCAATCGCCTCGGCAATCTCGATATGCGTGGCGCGGTCGACCAAAGCTATTTCGCCTTTGGCATAGCTGACACGCAACGATGCGAGAATGACGCCGCTGAGCTGAGCCAGCATCAGATTGCCGCTGGCCTCCAAAATAGTGGTGTGAAACGCGTAGTCTGCGGCCTTCATGCTTTCAAAACTGAAGGGCTCGGGCATAAGTTGCTCTGCCGCCAGCAAGATGCGCTCGCGCTGAGACGCGGTGGCGTTCACGGCGGCAAGCTTGGCGGCCTCGGGTTCGAAAATGACCCGCATCTGCAATCCCGACGCGTGGAGCCTCGCAGTGGAGGGGTGTTCGGGATCATGCCAAAGCAGCACATCAGGGTCGAGCAGGTTCCAGCACTCAAATGGCAGCACCTTGGTGCCATAGCGCCGCGCGGTGCGCACGACGGATTTCGCGGACAGAACTTTGATCGCTTCGCGCACGACGGTACGTGACACGTCGAGCATCTTGCAGAGTTCTGCCTCGATCGGGATCGTGTCGCCTTCGGCAAAAGCGCCGGTTGCAATCATGCGTCCCAGACGGTCGACAGCGGTTTTTACGGACCCTGTTGGCAATTGGTTAAGGTATATATCTGGAAGCTGAAACGGTGGCGTTGAAGTATTAGTCATTTGGTTCCCCTACGTAAACTTGGTAGCCAAATGCCGCTGCAGAACCAAGATGCAGGTCGGTGAAACTTGATCGAAAATTCAAAAAAATTAATTTGAAAACAATGCTTTAGAATGTATTATATGAACTAAAGGCTGTTGGATTTGTGAGCTTTATGTCATTAAATTTTAAGGCCACAACCTAGGATTTAATCAGTGATTGTCAGGTCTAAACGAAACCTGCATTACTACGCGCAGGTGAGCAGATGACACAAATTGATTGGGGCCCACTGCGGGCAGAGATAGCCAAGTGGCAGAAAAAAGACTTGGTGTTGCCGCTGTGGTGGCGCGACGATGATGCGACGGACGTCACGGACGCTTTGGAGCGGTTGATTCAGGTGTCAAAGGGCGTCGGCGTTCCCGTGCATCTAGCAATTGTGCCGCGCAATGCGACGTCCAAGCTTGGCAAACGTCTTGCGGATGAAGATCAGGTGTTTCCAATCGTGCATGGCTGGGCCCATCGCAACCACGCGCCGGCCGCCGCGCATCGCAGTGAGTTTTCCAACGCGCGCGCTGGGTCTGCCAACCGCGAGGATGCCAGCGAAGGTCTGCGCAAATTGGCGCGGTTGCTGCCGGGGCGGGTGTTGCCGGTGTTTGTGCCCCCTTGGAATCATATAGACCCCCAGGCGGTCGTCGAACTGCCTGCGGCCGGGTTTCAGGTTCTGTCGACATGTGATCCGCGACCCCTGGAGCACCCAGTGCCAAGCCTCAGTCAGGTCAACACACATCTGGATCCGATCGCATGGCGCGATGGCGAGGTGCTGCATAATGTGGATTATCTGATGGCGAAACTGGTCAATAATCTGAAACGACGGCGTCAGGGCAAGGATGACAACACGGAACCCTTCGGACTGTTAACGCACCATTTGGCCATGCGTGAGCCAGTTTGGGATTTCGTTGAACAATTCTGGCAAGAGATTCTCAAAGTGCCGCACGAAATTGCGACAATTGCACCGCCCTATACAAATTGAGCACAGTCCTAGACACATCCTGCTCGAAGGGCCGCTGTGTTACCAAAGCTTTGCAATCGCGATACAGAAGCGAAACATAAATGTTAATTTAGGGTCACTCGCGGAGCCTAGGTTCGCCCCCAATATTCTGGGGGACAACGATGTTAAGCGTTCAGAGCCTGACCAAGCGGTTTGGCGACAAAGTTGCGGTCGATAGCGCAACCTTTACAGTAGAAAAGCCCGCCATGATTGGCATCATCGGGCGGTCCGGAGCAGGCAAGTCGACCCTGTTGCGCATGATGAATCGCCTGGCCGACGCCAGCGATGGCGACATGATCTATGACGGTGTAGACGTCACGGCACTGCGCGGTGCGGACAAGCGTGAATGGCAGTCCCGATGCGCGATGATCTTCCAGCAGTTCAATTTGGTGCCACGCATGGATGTGGTGTCAAACGTGTTGCACGGCACGCTCAATCGCCGCTCGACACTGGCGACCATGTTCAACCTGTTCCCGCAGGCGGACATTCACAAAGCCATCGAAATTCTGGACCGTCTGGGCATCGCCGAGCAGGCCGCAAAGCGTGCCGAAGCCTTGTCTGGCGGTCAGCAACAGCGTGTCGCGATCGCGCGCGCTTTGATGCAGGACCCACAGATCATTCTCGCGGACGAGCCGATTGCGTCGCTTGACCCGATGAACGCTCAGATCGTTATGGAAGCGTTGCGCCGCATCCACGAAGAAGACGGGCGCATGGTCATCTGTAACCTGCACACATTGGATACCGCGCGTCGCTATTGTGACCGCGTGATTGGGATGCGCGACGGGCGTATCGTGTTTGATGGCTCGCCTTCGCAGCTCACTACCGGTGTCGCGCGAGACATCTATGGTGCAGGCGATGACTTCTCTGAAGCCGCCACAAGCACCGAAATTGAAACTTTGGATCGGTCGGACTCTGCACGCGCAGTTCCGGCCTAAATTTTTCGACCCGTGGCCTTGGGGGGCACGGGCGGATGGTTCATCACTAGGAGAGAGAGATGAAAAAAGTAGTAGCACTGGCTCTGGCCACTTCCACCGCGTTGTCAACCGCAGCTTTTGCTGACGGCCACGCGATCACCGAGTTCCGCATCGGCCTGCTGGGCGGCGAGAACGCACAGGACCGCCTGAACTCTTACGAGTGCCTGCGCGCCTACACTGAAGAAGCGCTGGGCGTTCCTACCAAACTGTTCGCACCTGCTGACTATGCTGGTGTTATCCAAGGTCTGGTTGGCGGCACTCTGGACATGTCCTGGTTGGGCGCGTCTTCATACGCTGCGACCTACCTGCAAGACCCAGAAGCGGTTGAGCCAGTTCTGGTTAAAGTCAACAACGACGGTTCCATCGGCTATCACTCCATCGGTTTTGCACGCAAAGACAGCGGCATCACGTCTCTGGACGACATGCAGGGCAAAGTCTTTGGCTTTGGTGACCCGAACTCCACTTCCGGTTACCTGATCCCATCCATCGAGATCCCTCAGTACAAAGACGGCATCACAATGGAATCCGGCGCGTACTTCGGTGAAGTTAAGTTCACTGGTGGCCACGAGCAGACCATCGTTGCGGTAAACAACGGCGACATCAACGGCGGCGTAACCTGGGCAGACGGCCAAGGTAACTGGGAAGACGGCTATAACTCTGGCGCGCTGCGCAAAGCTGTTGACGCAGGTCTGGTTGACATGAACGACCTGGTTCAAATCTGGAAATCCAAGCCGATCCCAGAAGGCCCAATCGTTCTGCGCAAAACTCTGCCAGCTGACGCAAAAGCGATCATGACCGAGCTGGTCGATAACCTCTATGAGAACGACCCAGATTGCGCCTATGGCGTCTTTGCTGGTGACTCTCTGGGTGCACAGCCTGTCACGCACGACACATATGTTTCGATCATCGAAGCACGTAAGCTGAAGTCCAAGTAATTTCACTTCACGCGGAAGCGGGTCTCTTGTCAGAGGCCCGCTTTTGTCACGCATAACAGACATTTAAACGTTCTCTCTGCAACTGAGAGCACCTTTAAATGTCTTAGAACAAGGCCCCCAAAATGGCAGAATTATCGGCGGGATCGCATCCGGTGCAAACGGTCCAAGAGGTCTATCTGGCCCACACCCAGCGCAAGCGTCTGTACAGCTTTTTGATGCTGGTGATCTTCATCTTTGTGATGGTCGCAGGCTTTAACACAGCCGCAGGCCGCAACGGCGGATCGTTCTGGGGCGGGATCGACAATATCTTTGACTACCCCGCCGAAGTGGTTTCCGAGGCTGCGTCCAAAGCATCGGAACTGCCGGGCCATTTCCTCACCTTCCTGCCAGCCCTGATCGAAACCGTGAACATCGCGGCAGTATCAACGCTGATTGGCGCGCTTATGGCGATCGTGCTGTCGCTCTTGTCGACCCGCGGTCTGGCGCGGTTCCCAAGACTGATCGGCGTCTTTCGCCGCACCATGGACACGATGCGCGCGGTGCCTGAAATTGTGATTGCGCTGGTTCTAATCTTTATCCTCGGCGGCGGCCCGGTGCCCGCTATGATCGCAATTGCCTTTCACACCGCAGGCGCGCTGGGCAAACTGTTTTCTGAGGTCAACGAGAACGCCGATCTGAAACCCGTCGACGGGCTTGCCTCTGTTGGCGCCACCTGGAGCCAAAAGATGCTGCTGGGTGTTGTGCCTCAAGTTGCCCCAAACTGGCTGTCCTATGCGCTGCTGCGCTTTGAAGTAAACATCCGTGCTTCGGCCATCCTCGGCTTTGTTGGCGCAGGCGGTCTTGGCTATGAGCTTAAGAACGCGATCTCCTGGGGGCAGGGGCGCTTTGACGAAGCAGGCGCGATGTTCATCCTGCTGTTCCTCACGATCATCTTGTTCGATCAGATTTCCAGCTACTACCGAGACCGTCTTGTGCACGGCTCTGGCGAAGGGGCCCACTAATGGCTGTTCTTGACACAAATACTGACCTGCGGGTTCAGGCCGAGCGTATCTTTGCCCGCAAACGTCTGATGGCATTTGCAATTCCGACGGTCATCCTTGCCTACCTGATCTATATTTTCTTTGCCTTCAACATCCCCGAGATGGTGCAGAAAGCAAATGGCGACAATGCGCGCTCGCTGGTGGCTGATACCTATAGCCACAAGGTTCATGTGACCCGCGACAACCGCAACGCGGAAGTCAGCGTCGCAATCGAAGGCGAAAAGAAAGGCCGCTACCCTCAGGGCGAAGCGCCAGAGTGGGTCACCTTGGGCGAGACCACTGTGATTGACCTGGGGGATGGCCATATCATCACCTATGGCCCTGAAACCATCACCTATGACGTGCCGGGCTATGGGCTGATCCGCGCGACCCCCAGCCGCAGCCAGGGCGTCGTGCAGGAATATCCAACGGACGACATCCCTGAATGGATCAACGCATCCAAGAACCGGATGGCGATCACCACCGAAGCGGGCCGTCTGACCGTCACCCGCAACCGCACCGAAGTGTTCCGCTACTTCTTTGGCTGGGAGCTGTTCTTCTTTACGCTGGACAGCGCGTACCACGGCATGGGCTTTGGCGAAGTGCTTGGCCGTGCCGTAACGGGCGAAGCCGGGCAGATCCTGAGCGATTTCTGGAACAACAAGATGTGGCGTCACGGCGATGTGGCCTGGGCGATTGGCGAAACCATTCTGATGGCGTTCCTTGGCACTTTCGGAGCCGCTATCGTTGCGCTGCCGTTGTCCTTCCTGGCCGCCAAGAATTTCGCGCCGCTCATGGCCGTACGCTTTGCAATGCGCCGGATCTTTGACTTTGTGCGGGGCGTCGACGGGCTGGTCTGGACCATCATTCTGACCCGCGCCTTTGGCCTTGGGCCACTCACCGGCGCGCTGGCGATCTTGATCACTGACACAGGAACCTTCGGCAAGATCTTCTCCGAAGCTCTTGAGAACGTAGATAAAAAGCAAATCGAAGGCATCCGCTCGACAGGCGCAAAACCCTTGCAGCGTTACCGTTTCGGGGTCATCCCGCAAATCACGCCGGTTTTGTTAAGCCAGATCCTGTATTTCCTTGAATCAAACACCCGCTCTGCAACCGTGATCGGCGCGATCACCGGCGGGGGCATCGGGCTCTTGCTGACGCAGGCGATCATCACGCAAAAAGACTGGGAAGAGGTGTCCTATTACATCGTCCTCGTCGTACTGATGGTGATGTTCATGGATTGGGTGTCTGGCTGGCTGCGCGGCCGTCTGATTGGCGCGGCCGAGGACAAACACTAATGGCGCGCCTTAAAGCAGATGCACCCTTTCTGCACGACAATGTCAGCCTCGCAAATACCGAGCTGGGCAGATTCAACGAAGTCGGAGAAGGCACGCGTCTGCTGAACTCCACACTGGGAGACTACTCCTATTGCGAGCGGTTCTGCGACATCGCCAATACGACGATTGGAAAGTTCTCAAACATCGCAAGCTTCGTGCGGATAGGCGCGACCGATCACCCGATGACGACGGCCTCGATGCATCATTTCCTGTACCGCTCGGCGGATTACTGGGACACAGCGGAAAATGACTCGGCTTTCTTTGAACACCGCGCATCGCGGCGCGCTAGGATTGGCCATGATACATGGATCGGTCACGGCGCAATGATCAAACCCGAGGTCACTGTGGCCGAAGGCGCGGTTGTTGCTGCCGGGGCAATCGTCACCAAAGATGTGGGACCCTATGAGATCGTTGCAGGCACCCCCGCAAAACGCCTGCGCCTGCGCCAACCCCGCGACATCGCCGAGCGCTTGATTGCACTGGCCTGGTGGGATTGGGATCACGATCAGCTCAGGGATGGATTGCTTGATTTTCGCGCGATGCCCGCCGCAGCCTTTTTGGAAAAATACGAAGCGCGCTAAGGGGCTTTGCCCCTTGGCCAAATGGCCTCACCCCAGAGTATTTCTGACAAGATGAAAGCGCTTTTTCTCTTGCTGAAAATATCCTCGCTCCGAAGGCGTCCCGAGCGCGCCGCACGCGCAGCGCTCAGCCGTTTTCGTCCAGAGTTAGCGTTACACGCTCACCGGCAAACCAGGTGCGACCGAATTCAACTTTTTGACCATGCGGGTCGATGCTGAGGCTGGTGGTATAGATCAGCGGCGCGCCTTCGCGCAGTTCCAGATGAAGCGCCTGTGTCGCATTGGCAAGCGAGGCCCGCACGCGGGTCGACACGCGAGTATAGTCGGTTACGCCTGCCATTTCTAAGGCAACCGTGATGCCAGTTTGGTTGCGCATCAGGTGGCCGATGCCGGGCAGGCGGGCTTCTGGGAATTCGCTGATTGCATGAGCAATGGCCTGATTGTCTGCATAAAGCACACCGTGGCGCAAGGTGATCAGATCGCCCGTGGACATGCTCAGGCGTTCGGCTTCTTTTGCGGTCGAGGGGCGGGTTTCAACATGCAGCACTTTGGTTGACGGGGCGCGGCCGGCGGCGCGCAGGTTCTGGTGATACCGCACGCGTTTGCCGATGGGATAGTCTGTTGGAACGCCTTGTACATAAGCGCCAGAGCCCCTGCGGGTGCGCACGGTGCCATCTTCGACCAGCGCCGACATTGCGTGCCTAACTGTGTGACGATTGACCCCGAACCGCTCGGCCAGCTCTGCCTCTGTTGGCAGTTTATCGCCGGGTTTATAGCGGCCTTCTGCCATGTCTTCTCGTAGCGCATTCCCAATGGCCTGCCAAAGCGGTGTCTTGTTCATGTCGTCACTCCGTTACGCAAACTTCATAAAATCTTACTGGCTCGATCGATCCGAATCTCGCATAATAAGTCTAGTTGTATAGTGTAACGAAAATTTGTCGAGAACGAGATGGGACAGATGGAAACACAGGAACGTCAGGCCTGGATGGGGCTGTTGGCGAAAGCGCCTGAAGGGCGGGTCGCGGAGCTTTTGGGCGCGCGCGACGGGTTTGGATTTGAATGGCTGCGCAAGCCCGAAGTGGGCAGTGTCATGATCCGCGGTCGCATGGGCGGATCGGGGTCGGCCTTCAATATGGGCGAGATGACGGTCACCCGTTGTGCTCTGAAACTTGAGGGCGGCGTTGTCGGTCATGGCTATGTGCAGGGGCGCAACAAGACTGATTCCGAGGCGGCCGCTTTGGTGGATGCCTTGATGCAGACGGATCAGGCGGATGCCGTGCGTGCCAAGGTGTTGCAGCCTTTGGAGGTCGCGCAGACCGAGATGCGCGCTGCTAGGGCGCGCAAGGCTGCGGCCACTAAGGTTGATTTCTTTACTTTGGCGAGAGGAGAGGACTGATGCACGCAAACGCACTTGAGGGGGGCTTTTCAAACCCATCTCACGACTCAGCCCGCGCCTTTCGCGCCCTGATGAACGCCATTGCGCGGCCGGGGACGTCCTATGAGGTCGGCGGTGCGCTGCCTCCGGCGCCGCTGTCTGTGGCGGCAGGGGTTCTGTTGCTGACGCTTTGTGATGGTGACACGGGGATCTATCTGACGCCGGAGTTTGATACAGATGATATCCGCACCTGGATCAGCTTCCACATCGGCGCGCCCATCGTGGCACCTATGAAAGCAGATTTCGCTGTTGGGCGTTGGGGTGACCTTGCGCCGATCGATCGCTTTGCCATTGGCGATGCGGAATATCCGGATCGCTCAACGACCCTGGTGGTTGAGGATAGCGCCGCAGTGGACGTCATCCTGAAGGGGCCGGGCATCAAGACGCAGCAGGCGTTTCAGCTGCCTGAAATTGCGGCCTTTCAGCAAAATGCAGCGCTGTTCCCCTTGGGGCGGGATTTCTATTTCACCAAGGGCGCCGAACTCGCGGCCCTGCCACGCTCCACGGAGGTTTCCCCATGTACGTAGCGGTTAAAGGCGGCGAGCGCGCCATCGACAATGCCCACGCGTGGCTGGCCGAAGAACGGCGTGGCGATACATCTGTTGCCGAGCTGAGCGTTGCTCAGATCAAGGAACAGCTCAAACTTGCGGTGAACCGCGTGATGGCCGAGGGGTCTTTGTATGACCCGGACCTGGCTGCGCTGGCGATCAAGCAGTCGCGGGGCGACTTGATTGAGGCGATCTTTCTGATCCGCGCCTATCGGACCACTTTGCCGCGTTTCGGCACATCCAATCCGGTGGAAACCGGCAAAATGGCCTGTGAACGGCGTATTTCGGCGACCTTCAAGGATCTGCCAGGTGGGCAAATCCTGGGGCCGACTTTTGACTATACGCACCGTCTGCTGGATTTCAAACTGGCCGCAGAAGGGGGCGACATTGACGTGCCCGAACGCGCAGCCGATCCAGAGGACGTGCCGCATGTCACCGAATTTCTGAACCAAGAGGGGCTGATCGAGGACGCCTTTGACGACGACACAACGCCTGCCGATTTGACGCGCGAACCGCTGGAGCTTCCGGCGGATCGGGCGCTGCGATTGCAGGCGCTGACACGCTCGGACGAAGGGTTTACGCTGGGCATGGCCTATTCCACGCAACGTGGCTATGGCCGCACCCATGCTTTTGTGGGCGAGTTGCGCATCGGGGAAGTCGCCGTTGAAATGGACATTTCAGAATTGGGATTTGCCATTGAAATCGGCGAAGTGACCCT
>NZ_CAXREH010000008.1:0-24156 GCF_964229375.1 Cognatishimia sp. | reverse complement strand
CGGTGGCGATTCGAGGAACATATCCCCAAAGCCAAACGCAAGATCGACCGGATTTCCATTTTCCGCGCCACACCAGGCGTGCAGCTTCGCGAGGATTTCACCTTTTCCGACGAAGAGATGAACACATACAGCTGCGAATGGCACAGCAACCTGACGGCATCCGTCTGTTCCTTCCGCGCGGCCAAGGCGCTCAAAACCAACGCCGGCTCTACCTATGACATCAAGAGCTTCAAATGGCACAACTCGGTGCCGTTTGAATGGCACTCACGCCAGCTGATGGATCTGGGGCTGATGGAACCGGGACAGTGGTTCTGAGGATTGTACTGAGTTCCATCGTTTTTCTGGTACTCACTCTCCTCACGCAGATTGGTGGCGTTTTGTGGTTGCTATCGCTGGTGTTTCGCCAGAAAATGTTAGCGTTTATTGCCTTATATGCGGCGAGCTTAGTCGTGGTACCTCAAGTCGCGCCTTTGCTCGGTCGAGTGCAGATCAGCTGCCTTGAAAAGAGTTCACTGGAATTCGCTAGCCCCATGTATTGCTTACTTCACCGCAACTACGTGACACCTGAATTGAAGGACGTCCTAACTGACACATCGCAGAAGACAGCCGATGCGTTTCCCAACACAGTGACTGTTGTTCTGGACGCGAACTTTCCATTTTGGGACGGCTTTCCTTTGCTTCCCCACCTTTCGCACAACGATGGCGAGAAAGTGGATCTCGCATACTTTTATGCCGACGAAAAAGGGAAATTCTTAAACCGTTCGACCAAGTCACCCATCGGATATTTCGCGTTTGAGCAAGGGCATACGCATTGCGAACCCCAGTGGCCGACTCTCAGGTGGGATATGGAGGGCATTCAGTCCTACTTTCCGACGTGGCCCCTTGAGCCAAGAAGAAATAGGTTTCTAATTCAGACACTTATGAACGACCAACGCGTATCCAAGATTTTTGTCGAACCGCATTTACTCGAGAAACTTGATCTATCGCACCCAAAATTGCGTTTTCAAGGGTGCAGGGCCGCTCGGCACGACGACCACATTCATTTTCAACTGTGAAACCAGCTAGGAGCTATTTCCGCCGAAGACGCACAACAACGTCGACCTTAGAGATCTCGGCACCCTCAGGCGCGTCGGGCAACTGAACGATCTTCAATTGCTCGGCAGGCGCATCCGTAAGAACGCGATCGTCTTCCCAGAAGAAATGCGGGTGGTCGGTGATGTTGGTGTCAAAATAGCTCTTGGAGCCATCCACCGTAATCTCTTGCATCAGACCCGCGTCGCAGAAGGCGCGTAAGGTGTTGTAAACCGTGGCCAAAGACACGCTTTCGCCGTGGCCACGCGCATCGTCAAACAGACTTTCGGCGGTCACATGGCGGTCCATTCCGTCGCCAACCAGCAAAGACGCAAGGGCAACGCGCTGGCGCGTCGGGCGCACATCAGCGCTCGCCAGCCATTTGGTTCCATTCGTGATCGCGGTTGGTGTCATTGATCTGCCTGCCATCTGGTTCTGACATAATATAAAGCTGTCACGCGCCCCTTTCAATTGAAAATGCGTCGCAAAGACAGGGCACGAGGCCGCAGTGTCACCTTGCAGCCCCATAGGATGCAGTGATAGAGGGAAATGAATACAGAGAACGACAAGAAAGGGGCACGCCTCTATGGCCGACTATCCAAGCAGCTTTGACAAAGAGGATCTACTGAAATGCGCCCGTGGCGAATTGTTCGGCCCCGGAAACGCTCAGTTGCCCGCACCGCCAATGCTGATGATGGACCGGATTACGGATATTTCCGGTGATGGCGGCCTACATGGCAAGGGCCATGTCGTTGCAGAATTCGACATCACGCCAGACCTTTGGTTCTTTGACTGCCACTTCCCGGGCAACCCAATTATGCCTGGGTGTTTGGGGCTGGACGGCCTGTGGCAGCTGACTGGGTTCAACCTGGGCTGGCGTGGCTGGCAGGGTCGCGGCTATGCGCTGGGTGTCGGCGAGGTCAAACTGACTGGCATGGTACGCCCCGATCGCAAAATGCTGACCTATAAGGTCGATTTCACCAAAGCCGTGCAAACCCGCCGCCTGACCATGGGCGTGGCCGATGGTATTGTAGAGGCCGACGGCGAGGTTATCTATCAAGTCACAGGCATGAAAGTCGCCCTGTCCGAAAGCTAAGCCCTCCCCGGCATCAATCAGGAGTACGCACATGCGTCGAGTCGTCGTCACTGGTTTGGGCATCGTCAGCTCAATCGGCAATAACGCAGAAGAAGTCATCGCCAGCCTCAAGGCCGGCAAATCTGGCATCGAAGCCAGCCCTGAAATGGTGGAACACGGCTTCCGCTCTCAGGTGGCAGGCACGCTGAAAATCGACGTCAGCGAGCATGTCGATAAACGCACCCTGCGCTTTATGGGACCGGGCGCGGCCTACGCCCATATCGCGATGTCTCAGGCAATTGCTGACGCGGGTCTAAGCGAAGAGCACGTGGTGAACGAGCGCACAGGCCTTGTTGCGGGCTCTGGCGGCCCGTCGACGTCGGCGATGCTGACCGCGCATCAGACCGTCGCAAAGACCGGCGCGACCAAGCGGATTGGCCCCTTTGCCGTGCCAAAATGCATGAGCTCGACCATTTCGGCGAACCTTGCGACGGCCTTTAAAATCAAGGGCATCAACTATTCCATCACCTCGGCCTGCTCGACATCGCTGCATTGCATCGGCAATGCTGCAGAGCAGATTATGATGGGCAAACAAGACGTTATGTTTGCAGGCGGCGGCGAAGAGCTGGACTGGACTCTGTCTTGCCTCTTTGACGCGATGGGCGCGATGTCCAGCAAGAAGAACGACGACCCAACCAAAGCCAGCCGCGCGTTCGATCAGGACCGCGACGGGTTTGTCATCACTGGCGGCGGCGGCATCGTGGTGCTGGAAGATCTGGAGCACGCATTGGCGCGTGGGGCCAAGATTTACGCCGAAGTCACCGGCTTTGCGGCCACATCCGACGGCCACGACATGGTCGCCCCAAGCGGCGAAGGCGGCGAGCGGGCGATGCGTCTTGCGCTGCAAACCCTGCCAGAGGGTCGCAAGGTCAGCTATATCAATGCGCATGGCACCTCGACCCCAGTTGGCGATGTCGGCGAAGTCGAAGCGGTGCGTCGCGTGTTCGGCGAAGGCTCTGTGCCTCCGATCAGCTCGACGAAATCCATGACAGGTCACGGCCAAGGTGCCGCGGGCGCGATGGAAGCGATTTTCTGTCTGTTGATGCTGGATAATGATTTCATCACACCATCGATCAACGTGGAGACACTGGCCGAAGGCATCAACGAAGGCGAGATCGCGACAGAATACGTCGAGAACGCCGGGCTTGATAGCGTGATGACCAACAGCTTCGGCTTTGGCGGCACCAACGGCTCTATGATTATGTCGAAATACACCGGCTAAACCATTCACTCAGCGACAAGACAACTTTAGGGGACGAAAGATATGTCTGACCTGCTCAAAGGAAAACGCGGCCTGATTATGGGCGTGGCCAACGAACGGTCTATTGCTTGGGGCATTGCAAAAGCCATGCACGAGGCGGGGGCCGAACTGGCCTTCACCTATCAAGGCGAAGCTTTTGGCAAGCGCCTTGCGCCATTGGCCGAAAGCCTTGGCAGCGACTTTATGGTCGATGTGGACGTGACCGATGACGCCTCTTTGGACGCTGCGTTTGAACAGCTTGGTAATCGCTGGGACAACATTGACTTTGTCGTGCATGCCATTGCTTATTCTGACAAAAATGAGCTGACGGGCCGGTTCCTGGACACATCACGCGCGAACTTTAAGAACTCGATGGACATCTCGGCCTATTCCCTGATCGAAGTCGCCCGCCGCGCGCATCCTTTGATGAAAGACAATGGCGGCACGATCCTGACCCTGACCTATCAGGGCAGCAACCGTGTGACCCCGTTCTACAATGTCATGGGCGTCGCCAAAGCCGCGCTTGAGGCGGCAACGCGTTATCTGGCCAATGATCTTGGTCCCGAAGGAATCCGCGTGAACGCCATTTCGCCCGGTCCAATGAAAACTCTGGCCGGCGCAGCAATTGGTGGCGCGCGCAAGACCTTCCGTCAGACCGAGTCAAACGCCCCCATGCGTGCCAATGCGACGCTTGAGGCAGTCGGTGGCACGGCAGTCTATCTGGCATCCGAGGCTGGTGCCTGCACCACAGGCGAGATCATTCGCGTCGACGGCGGCTATCACGTCCTGGGCATGCCGCAGCCGGAAAACCTCTGACTTTCAAAGGCCTTAACGGAAAAAAGCCGCCCCATTCGGGCGGCTTTTTTAATGAACGGCGCACTTTAGGGCCGACAACTTAGATTGCACGCGTGCCTATTACTCGGCGACCGGATGCAACTGTCCGCGAATATCCCCAAAGAACGTCTGCGCGGCCGTGTGAAGGTTGAAGTAAAGCTCACCCTCCATCGCGATATGCGCCATCCCAGCGATCGTATCGACCCGGTCAAGCGGGTTGGCAGGCAGGATTGGGCAACCAGCGGTAAAGGCTCCGACCAGCCCGTGGCCATGTTCTGCCGCCTCCACAAGGTCTTCGTTGGTGATTTCCACCGACAGCACGCCATCTGCAAACATTTCAGGCAAGTCACCCTGTGTGCCCAAATCCACCAGGATTGGCCCAAGCATGCCGGGGCGTCCGCAGTGAATGTGGAACATGACAATGCCTTCGACATCCACGTCTTCGATAGCGACATGGGCAAAAGCGCGGCTGAAGTCACGTGTGAAGGCCAAGGTACCATGCCCGCGCGACGGGCGTTCATTGCGCGAAACCGAGGGTTCAGTCGACAGGAAAACCGAAGGCGTCAGAGCTGGGGCATCCTCTTCCTCGCCGCCCTCCTGATGGGGGCTCAGCCAGGCCTCAAAGACCATCCCGATCTCGTCTCCGGCGTCAGGGCGCAGGTCGATCCCGCTGACGGGCTCCACCTCTTGAGCGATGACAGTAATGGGCAAGAGAGCAGCGAAAAGAGTTAGAAAGCGCATGGCCAGTGATCCGTGTTTGGTTTTGATTTGGCTGATTCTAACCTGTGGGGTATACCCCACAGTCAAGGGGGAGATGACATGCTGATCGGAGAAGTCGCCAAACGCGCGGGCCTGTCGAAAGACACGATCCGGCACTACGAAGCCTTGGGCCTTTTACACTCCATCCCAAAGCGCGCGGGCACGCGGGAATACCGCGTTTATGACAAGACGACACTGGAACGGTTGTCGATGATCGCCTTTGCCAAGCGTTTGCAGATCCCTCTGAGGACAATGGTGGACCCAATCAATCGCGCGCTTTCAAACGAGTCGACGGCGACGGAACGGACCGCCTTTGCCGAAAAATGCATTGAGGATGTAGAGGCACGCATCGCCGAGTTGCAGATAATCCGAGAGGAATTGATCGCCTTTGCCAAGCACCCGGTCAAGCCACACGCGGATGCCCGGATGAAAGCGCTTGGCCTTTGGATCGAGTGACACACGGTACGGCACAACGCAGTTGTTAGGTCGGCCGCGAACACGCGCCTATAGCACCGCATCCTTGGTGATTTGGTGCGGTGCCATAGGGCAAAGTTTTGGAGCCGAAGCTACCAAAGCCCTTCCGACCCTCAAAATTTAGATAGTCAAAAGAAAGAGCCGCCCCAGAGGGACGGCTCGCATATCATACATTCTGCTCAGCAGCAGCCACAGCCTTTGTCCGCGCCATCGCCGCAATCTTAGCTGACACTCACCAGTTCCAGTTCAAACGTCAGGTCTTTGCCGGCCAGCATATGGTTGGCGTCAAGGGTGACCGTGTCGTCGGTGATATTTGCAACCGTGACCGGGATCACATCCCCCGCCTGCCCCTGCATTTGCAGCATCATGCCCAGTTCCAGTGGGATTTCGTCAGGAATCTGCTCGCGTGGCACATCCTGCATCATGGCCGGGTTGATCGGGCCATAGGCGTCTTCGCAAGGAATGTGGATTGTCTTTTTCTCGCCTACGGCCATGCCTGTGACGCCATCATCAAAGCCCTTGATAACCTGCCCTGAGCCAAGCGTGAATTGCAGCGGCTCGCGGCCTGCACTGCTGTCAAAGGTGCTGCCGTCGTCCAGCGTGCCGGTGTAATGGATTTGCACAGTGTCGCCGGATTTGGCGTGTTGCGTCTCTTGGGTCATTCGGTGTCCAATTCTGTCCTTCAGACGCCCTGATGACCTCTGATCGGGCGGGACATTATGAGCAAACCGCACCACATGCAATCAAGCTGCATTGACTTCGCGCAGCAAGGGATCATTCTGGCCCAAGTGGAGGAATGAGTATGCCGATTAAAGCCTGTGTGTTTGACGCTTATGGAACGCTGTTCGATGTCGCCGCAGCCGCCCGCGAAGCCGCTGCCGAGCCGGGGCGCGAACAGTTTGCATCCCTGTGGCCCAAGGTGGCCAATGACTGGCGCCTGAAACAGTTACAATACACCTGGCTGCGTGCGATTACCGATGCGCACACGGATTTTTGGAAGGTCACGCAGGATGGTCTGGACTGGGCGCTTGAGGCCTCAGGCCTCAGTGATCCCGAACTGCGCGAACGCCTTTTGCAACTTTATTGGGAACTGTCTGCCTACCCCGAAGTTCCGCCAATGCTGAAAACGCTTAAAGATCAGGGCCTTGCCACCGCCATCCTGTCCAATGGCTCGCCAGACATGCTGACAGGCGCGGTGGAAAGCGCGGGGATTGGCGACGTGCTGGATGATGTTCTCAGCGTGGAAAGCGTCGGAATTTTTAAACCCGATCACACAGTCTATGAGTTGGTGACACAACGCTTTGAGTGCGCCCGCGACGAGGTGTTGTTTGTGTCCTCTAATGGCTGGGATGCCGCCGGAGCAGCGGGCTTTGGGTTCACAACCGTTTGGGTCAACCGCGCGGGCGAGCCGATAGACCGCTTGCCATGGACCCCGCACCATGTTCTGACGGACCTGACCTCAATTCCCGACCTTGCGAGGGCCTGATGGCGAACTTTCAAACCTCTGACGGCGTGACGCTATTTTACACGGATGACGCGACCAACGCGGTACCTGTTCTGTGTTTGTCAGGGCTGACCCGCAACTCCACCGATTTCAGCTATATCGACGGGCTGCTGCCAGATGCGCGCCTGATCAAAATGGACTATCGCGGGCGCGGCAAATCTGACTGGGTTGCGGATTTCACGACCTATTCGGTTGCGCGCGAAGCGCAGGACGCGCTGGAATTGATGGACCACCTTGGAATCGAGAAATTCGCCATTTTGGGCACCTCTCGTGGCGGGTTGATCGCGATGACCTTGGGCGCGATGTGCATGGATCGCATCCTCGGCGTTGCGATGAACGACATTGGTCCCGAACTGGACGCGCAAGGCCTGGCCGCGATCATGGTCTTTTTGGGCCGCGCTCCGGTTTGGAAAACCTATGCCGAGGCCGCCGCAGCGCGTTCAGGCGTTATGGCCGGGTTTGCGAATGTGCCAGACAGCCGGTGGCGCGAAGAGGTTGAAAAACAACATCACCAAACCCCGCAAGGCCTGATCAATACCTATGACCCAAAACTGCGTGACGCAGTAGAGGCCAGCAGCCTTCAGGCCATCCCTGATCTCTGGCCGTTTTTCACGGCCTTTGCGCATGTGCCCGTCGCGCTGATCCGGGGCGCCAATTCCGACCTGCTCTCGACCGAAAGCTTTGCCCGTATGCAGCGCGAATTGCCCGACGCACTTGCCGTCACTGTCGCAGATCGCGGCCATATTCCTTTTCTAGACGAACCCGAAGCGCTCGCCACTTTGCGCGCGTGGATTGCGAGGCTTGCATGAACATTGACATGATCGAGGCCGCGGCCCTGCGCATCAAAGGCCATGCCCGACGCACGCCACTGTTGTCCTCGCCCTTTCTAGATGACATTGCGCAGCGGCGCGTTTTCGTCAAAGCAGAGGCCTTGCAACACACCGGGTCGTTCAAATTTCGCGGTGGTTGGTCTGCTGTTTCGGCCCTGACGGAAGATCAGCGAAACCAGGGCGTGATCGCCTTCTCGTCCGGCAATCACGCGCAGGGCGTCGCCGCTGCGGCTTCGGCGCATGGCGTCAAAGCGGTGATCGTCATGCCCGCGGATGCGCCTGCCGTTAAAATTGACAACACGCGCGCCCTTGGGGCTCAGGTGGTCCTTTATGATCGCGCCGGAGGAGAAAGCCGCGAAGAGGCGGCCGAGCCCTTTACCAAGGCCGGTATGATCCTGATCCGTCCCTATGACGACGAATATGTGATCGCCGGACAGGGCACCACCGGGTTGGAAATCGCGGAACAGGCCGCCGAACAAGGCGTTGAGGCCGCCGAAGTTCTGGTATGCGCGGGCGGCGGCGGGCTGTCCGCCGGCATCGCGCTAGCGCTTGAGGCCAAGGCCCCACAGATGACCGTCAGATCCTGCGAGCCCGAGGGATTTGACGACATGCGCATCTCACTCTCTACAGGTCAGATCACCGCTCACAACAGCCCCGCGTCGGGCCTGTGCGACGCGATCCTGACCCCGCAGCCGGGCAACCTAACGTTCCCGATCCTGCATCGTTTGGCCGGACAAGGTATTGCGGTCACTGATGACGAGGCCATGCGCGCGATGGCGCTCGCCTTTAATCGACTGAAACTGGTGCTGGAACCCGGCGGCGCTGTGTCGCTGGCAGCAGCGCTTTTTCACGGTGATGCCCTGAACGAGGACACGACAATCGCCGTCACCACGGGTGGCAATGTGGACCCTGCCCTTTTCGCCAAAGTTCTTCAGACCTACGGATAGACCCATGCATTTCACGCTTGCATCCTTCAACGTCAAAAACCTGATCGGGCCGGATCAGGAATACTATCGCTTTCAGTCCTACACGCCCGAAGAACACGCGTGGAAGGTCGATTGGATGGCGGATCAGTTGCTGTCGATGGACGCCGATATCATCGGGTTTCAGGAAATCTTTGAGGAAGAGGCGCTCGCCCATGTGATCGAGGAAACCAACGCGCGTGGTGCTGCCCTGAACGCTGCCGTTATTCCCAGCCGGGACAAACGCTATCACCGTAAGGCCATTTTCAAAAAGCTCGGCTTTGACGCCTATGACACCAAACATCTGGCCTTTGCCAAGAACGTCAATGACACGGGCGAGCCGGGCCAGCGCCGTCCGGGTGTTGCGGTGCTCAGCCGGTTTGGGTTTGTGGGGACACCCGAAGTCATTCAGGACTTGCCGGAACCGCTGGAAATTCCATTGCAGGACCTAACCGGCGCAGACGGTGGATCGATCACGATCTCGCGCCTATCACGTCCGATTTTGAAGGTGCGCGTGCCTGTGGGCGACCATGTGCTGACGCTGTTTACCTGTCACCTCAAGTCGAAACTGGGCGAATTTCCTCGTCCCCCCGGCGGAGGCCCGGCGCCCGAGGCGGATCTGACGCAATATGATCCGGTCGGTCGCGCGCTGGGATCCTTGCGCGCCGCCGTGCGCCGCATGGCCGAGGCCTGGGTTCTGCGTCGCGAAATCGTACAAGAGCTGGAGGCCGGCAATCCCGTTGCCGTGACTGGCGATTTTAACGATGGCGAACATGCGGTCAGCTCTGAAATCATCTCTGGGGAGACGCCGTTCAAAAATTACGCCTGGATGCTGCGGCACGACGCTGAAACGCCGCGCGATCGCTACAGCGAGGCCGAAGACAGGGCCATCCGCGCGGCCTTGCTCAAGATGCAACTGATCTCAGCGGAAAATCTGTTTCTGCGCAAAAGCTTGCGGGACGTGGTTTACACCACCGCCTTTGGAGGCGTGCACGAAAGTATCGACCAGATTTACCTGTCGCGGCACTTCAATCCCGACAATCCAGACCGCATTGGCGATATGGAATATTTCAGCGTCTTTAATGATCATCTTACCGACGGCAGCCACCCCGAAGCGCCCTATAACAAACTGGCCTCTGACCATGGGCAGATCATGGCCCACATGCGACTGACCTCATGAAGATCGACCTTGGCACGCACCACTTAAACGTCATCGACGAAGGTCCGCGCGATGGGGCGCCGTTGCTGCTGTTGCACGCGCTTGGCACGGGGGCGCATGTCTGGGAGGACACGATCGAACATCTGCCGCCCGGTCTGCGGATCATTCGCCCTGACCTGCGTGGACATCGCAGCAGCACAGCCCCCTCTGCCCCCTTCAAAATGGGCACGCTGGTGCGCGACGTCGAACGCGTTCTGGATGAACTCGGCCTGCGTGACGTTGTGGTTGTGGGCCTGTCCATTGGCGGCATGATCGCACAGGGGCTGGCGGTTAAGCGCCTTGATTTGGTGCGGGGTTTGGTGCTTGTGAACAGCTCTGCACGTGTCGGGATCGCCAGCCAGTGGGACAAGTTGATCCAAGAGATCAAAACCACAGGATCGATGGATATGGTGAGCCGGACGCTTGAGGCATGGTTCACCAAAGACTGGCAGCACAGCCACAAAATCGATCCCTGGCGCAAAAGCCTGGCCGCTTTGCCTGATGACGTGCTGATCGGCTATCTCGAGGCCGTCAAAACCACCGATTTCTACACACCAACCAGCGGCCTGCGCCTGCCCACGCTGGGGATCGCCAGTTTTGAGGACAAGGTGGTGCCGCCAGACATGACCCGCGAGACGGTCGAGCTGATCCCCGGCTCTAGAGTCGAGATTTTGCGGCGATCTGGGCACCTTGCGCCAGTGGATCAACCCATTTCTTGTGCCATGTCCCTTGTGCAATTCCTGAAGGATATCGGGCACATAGCACAGGACGCCGAAATCTAGACCACTGTCACTCCAACAAAACTGAACTGATCAGTTTGATTTTAATCTGAAATCCCTTATCTCTGATTTCAAAGAGGCATCGGGGGCAGTCATGTCATCAAGATTACCAATCATTTTCATCGTCATGACCGTTGTCATTGATGCGATGGGCATCGGTCTGAT
This sequence comes from Cognatishimia sp., assembly GCF_964229375.1. Lineage (GTDB taxonomy): Bacteria > Pseudomonadota > Alphaproteobacteria > Rhodobacterales > Rhodobacteraceae > Cognatishimia. Next base: position 13,205 of record NZ_CAXREH010000008.1, on the reverse strand, counting down.
CATGCCCGTGATGCCTGATCTTATCCAAGAGGTCCAAGGCGTCGGAATTTCGGACGCTGCGATCTGGGGGGGTATTCTGGCCGCGTCCTTTGCGGCGATGCAATTTCTGTTTGGCCCCTTTCTTGGCAACTTGTCAGATCGTTTTGGCCGCCGCCCGGTTCTGCTGATTTCGCTGGCCGTGATGGCGTTGGACTATATCGTCATGGCGCTTGCAGGCAGCATCTGGCTGTTGCTGGCAGGCCGGATTGTGGGCGGTATCACCGCAGCGACCCATTCCACGGCCACCGCCTATATGGCGGACATCTCGACGCCCGATCAAAAGGCTAAGAACTTTGGTCTGATCGGTGCAGGCTTTGGCATCGGCTTTGTGCTTGGTCCGGCCCTTGGTGGTCTCTTGGCCGAATTTGGCACCCGCGCGCCTTTCTTTGCGGCCGCTGCGCTGGCTGGCGCAAATATGCTGTTGGGGTATTTCGTCCTGAAGGAAACCGTCACAGACGAGATCCGACGCCCATTCAGCTGGAGGCGCGCCAATCCGATGGGCGCCTTTGCTGCGGTTGCCAAGCTGCCCAATCTGACCGCGCTTTTGGTGGTGTTCTTCTTCTATCAGGTCTCGTCCTATGTTTACCCCGCGATCTGGAGCTATTTCACCGCAGAATCCTTTGGCTGGAGTGCCGGGATGATCGGGGTCTCGCTTGCCGTGTTCGGTATCTTTTTTGCCCTCAGTCAGGCCTTGCTGGTGCAACCCTGCATCAACCGGTTCGGCTATCGTGGCACAGTGATCCTTGGCCTGTGTCTTGAGATATTCGCGATGTTGTTCATCGGGCTTGTGCCGGTCGGAGTTTTGATACTTGCCTTCACCCCGATCGCGGCACTCGCCTCAATCGGGCTGCCCGCGCTGCAGGGGATTATGTCGCGCACAGTGCCTGATGATGCGCAGGGCGAATTGCAGGGCGTTCTGACCTCTGTGGCCTCGATTGGCATGGTGATCTCGCCGTTGGTGATGAATCAGACCTTCGCATTCTTCACCCGAGACTCCGCCCCTGTTTACCTTCCGGGTGCGCCATTCATCCTGGCGGCTGTCCTCATGGTTGTAGCGATCGCGATCTTTACGTCGCGTCGAGGGACGCAAGCGACACAAAAGGCCTGAAACGCAAAAAACTCTGTCGTTTTCGGGCGGTCACCTGCTAGCGTTAACTTACCAAGGTGAGGTGAGTAATCATGGAGAGCCGACATGGCCCGAGTTAAAGCTGCTGTCTGTCACGAATTTGGAAAACCTCTTTCAATCGAAGAGGTAGAGTTGCGCGCGCCCATCTCGGGCGAAGTCGAAGTCACCTTGGCCGCCGTCGCCATTTGTCATTCTGACATTTCCTATGCGGACGGCGCCTGGGGCGGTTCTTTGCCTGCTGTTTACGGACACGAAGCCGCCGGGGTGATTACCGCAACCGGCGACAATGTCACCGGCCACAAAGTGGGCGACAAAGTCGTTGTGACGCTGATCCGCGCCTGCGGCACCTGCCCTGCCTGCGCTGCTGGCACGCCAACCATTTGCCAGACCGCCTATGACGGCGACAAAGGGCCGTTGACCATGCCTGACGGCAGCAAGCTGCATCAGGCGATGGCCTGTGGTGCCTTTGCCGAAACAGTGGTCGTGGATCAAAGTCAGATCGCTGAAATCCCCGAGGATATGTCGTCAACCTGCGCCAGCCTGCTGGCCTGTGGCGTGATTACCGGCGTCGGCGCGGTCGTGAATGCAGCGCAATTGCGGGCCGGTCAAGACGTTGTGGTGATTGGCGCAGGCGGCGTCGGACTGAACGCCATTCAGGGTGCGCGGATTGCCGGTGCGCGCCGCATTGTCGCTGTGGACATGAGCGAAGAAAAGCTTGAAGTCGCAAAGGAATTCGGGGCCACCCACGGGGTACTTGCCACCGAAGATAAACCGTGGCGCGCCGCAAAAGACGCGCTTGGCGGGCGTGGCGCGGATGCGGTTCTGGTGACCGTCGGCGCAGCTCCTGCCTATGACGCAGCCCCAAACTATCTGGCTTATGGCGGCAAGATGATCATGGTGGGCATGCCCCATACCGGAGCGGTCTCGACCTATGAGGCCGCCAATTTCGCCGCCGTCGGCCAAAGCATGATCGGCTCGAAAATGGGCGATGTGGTTGTGCCGCGCGACATTCCATGGATGGCTGACCTTTATGAGCAAGGCCGTTTGAAACTGGACGAACTGGTGTCTGGCACATGGACGCTAGACCAAATCAACGAGGCCATTGCCGATACGAAAACAGGCACTGCCAAGCGCAACGTCATTGTTTTCTAAAGCCTGCCCGACAAGGAGAGCCCAATGCGCCTGATCGATCTTGATGTCATCGTCACCAGCCCTCCTGCCCCCGGATGGGGCGGGCGTTATTGGATATTGGTCAAGCTGCGCACCGACACCGGGCTTGTCGGCTGGGGCGAGTGCTATGCGGCTTCGGTTGGCCCCGATGCCATGACCCATGTGATCCGCGACGTTTTTGAGCGGCACATGCAAGGTGAAAACCCCGAAGACATCGAGCTGATGTTCCGCAAGGCCTATTCTTCGGGCTTTACCCAGCGCCCCGACCTGACGGTCATGGGGGCTTTCTCGGGGCTGGAAATCGCCTGCTGGGATATTCTGGGCAAAGATCGTGGGCGGCCGGTCTATGCCCTGCTTGGCGGCAAAATGAACGAGCGTCTGCGGGCCTATACCTATCTGTATCCCTTGCCCGAGCATGACATGAACAGCTTTTGGACATCGCCCGCGATGCACGCCGAAGCCGCCGCTGACCTGCTCGCGCAGGGCTATACCGCGATGAAGTTCGACCCCGCCGGGCCTTACACCATGCGCGGCGGCCATATGCCTGCGATGCGCGACATCACGATGTCTGAGGCGATGTGTCAGGCCATTCGCGGCGCCGTCGGCGATGAGGCGGACCTGCTGTTTGGCACCCACGGACAATTCACCACGGCCGGTGCGATCCGGCTTGGACAGGCGCTGGAGAAATACAGCCCGCTTTGGTTTGAAGAGCCGATCCCACCAGACAACGCACCCGAGATGGCGAAAGTTGCCCAGGCCGTGCGTATCCCAACCGCCACCGGCGAACGCCTGACAACCAAGGCGGAATTTGCATCCGTGCTGCGCGAAGGTGCCGCAACGATCCTGCAACCAGCGCTTGGGCGCGTTGGCGGCATCTGGGAGGCCAAAAAGATCGCAGCCTTGGCAGAGGTCTATAATGCACAGATGGCACCACATCTTTACGCAGGCCCTGTAGAATGGGCCGCCAACATCCATCTTGGCATCTCGATCCCGAATATCTTGATGGTCGAAACAATCGAGACAGCCTTTCACCGCGATCTGATCAAGGGCGGTATCAGGGTCGAAGACGGCTTTGTGCATGCCCCTACTGAGCCCGGCCTGGGCATCGAAGTTGACGAAGACGTCGCGCGCGCGCATCCTTTCACAGGACATGATTTGCACCTCAACATGCAGGACGATCCATGCGACTATGTGAATGGGAATTCGTTTTCCGGGGGGGCTCCACCTCTGGAATAAGTTACTTCGCAATGAGTATGTTATTGTGTTACATATGGCCAATTGATTTAGGACATTGCCGTGACACTAAGTACAACATCGCCCCCACTTGAGTCGATTTCATCGATGGAAGAAAGTTCAGCAAACGCGACACGCTTTCTGAAGAGTTTTGCGCATCAGGGCCGCCTGATGATTCTGTGCCATCTTGCGCAGGAAGAGAAATCCGTGGGTGAACTCGAGAACTTGCTGGGCGCACGTCAGGCCGCAGTCAGCCAGATGCTGGCCCGATTGCGCGAGGAAGAATTGGTCAAAACCCGCCGCAGCGGTAAGACAATCTTTTATTCGCTGAAAGATCCAGACGTCGCGCAGATTATCGCGATCCTATATGCGCGATTCTGTGCCGAGGACGGACAGGACAGCTCTGCGACGGACGCGCTGTCACTTATTCTGGATTGATCTTTCCGGGCTTTGCGCCTCAACTGTCTGTTCACAGAACAGAGGTCACAGCCCGATTGCATGACGCTTCCCAAGGCCTTCGAAGACTGGTTTAAGCGCCGCGGCTGGGCCGCGCACCGCCACCAGATTGATATGTTGGAAAAACAGAACGCGTCGGCGCTTTTGCTGATCGCGCCAACGGGATGTGGAAAGACGCTGGCCGGGTTTCTGCCAACATTGGTTGATCTGGCCGACGGCACGCATGACGGGCTGCACACGCTATACGTCTCTCCGCTAAAGGCGCTGGCCAGTGACATCCAGCGAAACCTCAGCACACCCATTGACGAAATCGGCCTGCCCATCCGCGTTGAGTCGCGCACGGGCGATACGTCGAATATGCACAAGAAACGCCAGCGTGCGGATCCGCCCCATATCCTTCTGACCACGCCCGAAAGCCTGGCATTACTGACAAGTTACGAGGATGCCCCCAATATTTTCAGGGGATTGAAGCGGGTTATTGTTGATGAAATCCATGCGCTCGCGGAAAGCAAACGGGGCGATCAGCTGATGTTGGCGCTGGCGCGGCTGCAGGCGCTGTGTCCTGACATGCGGCGAGTTGGGCTGTCTGCTACCGTCGACAAGCCCGAGGATATTGCCAAGCTCTTGGCCTGCAATCCGGATCCTTGCGAAATCCTACGCGCAGATCCCGGCCCGACGCCGGATATCTCGATGCTTGAGACCAACGAGGCGCCCCCGTGGTCCGGTGGTGGCGCGTCCTATGCCATTCCTGCGGTTCTGGATGCGGTCAAACAGCACAAGACCACACTGATCTTTAACAACACACGCGCGCAGGCAGAGATCTTTTTCCACAACCTCTGGCTGGCCAATGACGACAGCCTGCCCATAGGTATTCACCACGGCAGTCTGGATCGTGAACAACGCGCCAAGGTCGAAGCCGCCATGGTGCGCGGGGAACTGCGCGCGATCGTGTGCACAGGCAGTCTGGATCTGGGGATCGACTGGGGCGATGTGGATCTGGTGATTCAGGTCGGCGCGCCGAAAAACGTCAAACGGCTGGTGCAGCGGATTGGCCGCGCGAACCACCGCTATAACGCCCCCTCCAAGGCCATTTTGGTGCCCGCCAACAGGTTTGAGGTCATCGAGTGTATGGCGGCCCTGCAAGCCGTTCAGGAAAACGATCTGGACGGCGAAGCGCGCGGCGCTGGCCCGCGTGACGTCCTGTGTCAGCACATCCTGCTGCGCGCCGCCGCGGGGCCGTTTGAGGCAGATGCACTTTATACTGAGATGACGTCGGCTGGCGCATTCGCAGATCTGAGCCGCGATGCGTTTGACCAATGCCTGACCTTCTGCGCCACCGGTGGATATGCTCTGAAGGCCTATGACCAGTGGCAACGCCTCAAACAGGCGCCGGATGGGCGCTGGCATCTGCGCGATCCGCGCTCTTCAGCCAAAATCCGTATGAACGCGGGCACCATTCAGGACAGCGATCTGTTGAAAGTTCGCATGGGTCGCGCCCGTGGTGGCAAAGCGCTTGGCGAAATCGAAGAAGTCTTTGCCGCCTCGCTCACCGCAGGGGACACCTTCCTGATCGGCGGCCAGATCGTGCGCTATGAAGGCCTGCGTGACATGACAGTCGAAGTGTCACGCAATCGGGGCCGCAAACCCAAAGTCGCGGTGTTCTCGGGTTCCAAATTCTCGACGTCGACGCAACTGTCTGAACGTATCCTGACCATGTTCGAGCAAGAGGACTGGCCCGAATTGCCGCCCCATACGCGCGACTGGCTGCGACTTCAGACAGAGATGTCGCGCCTGCCCCAACCCGGTCGCCTGCTGGTCGAGAGTTTCCCGCATGACGGACGGCAGAACCTTTGCGTCTATGGGTTTGCCGGACGCAACGCGCAACAGACGCTTGGGCTGCTATTAACCAAACGTATGGAGGATTTGGGGCTCGCCCCGATGGGATTTGTGGCCACCGATTACGCAACGCTGATCTGGGGGCTGGATGCGGTCACTGACCCGGCACCTTTGCTTGATCCCACCAGCTTGCGCGACGGTCTTGAAGGGTGGCTTGCCCAGAACGCGTTGATGAAACGCACCTTTCGCGGGGTGGCAACGATTGCGGGGCTGATAGAGCGCAACATTCCGGGCAAGCAGAAAACCGGCCGACAGGCCACGTTTTCCAGTGACATTCTCTATGACACGCTTCTGAAATACGACCCCGATCACGTGCTGATGCAGATCACCCGCGAGGAGGCCATGCGCGGCCTCGTCGATTTCGCACGTATCGAAGACATGCTGACGCGCATCGACGGGCGCATCGATCATCAGGTGCTGACCCGAGTTCCGCCCCTTGCCGCGCCACTGTTTCTTGAGGTCGGGAAAGTCTCGGTCTCGGGGGCGGCCGAGGAACGGCTGTTGGCCGAGGAAGAGGCCCGATTGATGGAGAGTTCGGGACTTGCAAAAATACCATGATCTTTGCTTGCCAGTGCCCCCGATTTACGTCACCTATGCCATATGAATGGCGTTGAATTTTCTCTTGCTGGCGCGGTGCTGACGGCCCTTGGGTCCGGGGCGCTCTGGTGGCAGGAAAAACGCCTGCTGTGTGTTTCTGACCTGCATCTGGGCAAATCCGAGCGGCTGGCGCGTCTGTCAGGCCAAGTTCTGCCGCCCTATGACACCCAAGATACGCTGATCCGTCTGGAACATGACCTGCAACAGACGCAGGCGGCCATTGTGGTGTGCTTGGGCGACAGTTTTGATGACCTTGAAGTTCTGGACGAGTTGCCCGAGGCCGAGACCAACTGGCTACACCGGCTTCAGGCTGGACGTCGCTGGGTCTGGATCGAAGGCAACCATGATCCCGGCCCCGTTCAATTGCCCGGCAGCCACCTGTCAGAGCTGCCCTTGCCGCCGCTGACCTTCCGCCATATCGCGCAAACCGGAAAAAGCGGCGAGATTTCGGGGCATTACCACCCGAAAGTGCGGGTTCAAACACGGCTCCGCTCGATTTCGCGACCGGCGTTTCTGTTTGACTCAGACCGCGTGATCATGCCGTCCTATGGCACCTATACCGGCGGGCTGCGCAGTTCGGATGCGGCGTTGAAAACGCTGATGCGTCCCGAGGCACAGGCGATCGTCACCGGCCAAACGCCACGGGTTATCCCGCTGCCAAAGTGACGTAACGCTCTGATTGTAGCGCCAAAGCAGATCAGCGACGCTTCTGTCCAACATGAACAGCAGGTTGCCTATGTCAGATTTGTCCAACGCTCCGCTTGAGCCCGCAATCGAAACCAAAATCCGCGAGGCCTTCGACGCGCAAGCGTTCATGACCACCATCGGGGCCAAGGTCGTCGATGTCGCGCTGGGGCGGGCAGAGATACTGGCGCCTTTGGGCACGGATTTCCTGCAGCACAATGGAGTCGGTCATGCGGGGCTGACATTTGCGCTTGGAGACACCGCGGCGGGGTTTGCAGCGGCCACAACCATGACGCTTGAGGGCAATGTCCTGACGACAGAAATGAAGATCAACCTTCTGGCGCCGGCTGCGGGGCAAAGGCTTAGGGCCATTGGCCGGGTGATCAAACCGGGCAAACGGCTGATCGTCGCGCAGGCAGATGTCTATAGCGAGACCGAGGGTCGAGATCCCATCCATATCGCGATCCTGATGGGGACCATGGTGGCCGCGCGCCCTAAGACCTGACATAAAAACGCCGGCCTCTGTGCATCAGAGACCGGCGTTCGTTTTTGTTTGCGCTATGTGCTTACGCAGTCAGGCCTTCGGGCTCGGCCAATCCATTTGCGCGGCAGCACGCGGTCACTGTGTTGGCCAGCAGGCATGCGATGGTCATTGGACCCACACCACCTGGAACCGGCGTGATGGCGCCAGCGCGCTCGGCGCAGGACGCATAGTCCACATCGCCAACCAGCTTGTTCTTGCCGTCACGCTCAACGCGGTTGATGCCCACGTCGATGACGGTTGCACCCGCTTTGATCCAGTCGCCTGGCACCATCTCGGGACGTCCGACCGCCGCAACGACGATATCAGCGCGACGCACAACGTCTGGCAGGTCTTTGGTGCGGGAATGCGCGATTGTGACAGTACAGCTATCGCCCAGCAAAAGCTGCGCCATTGGTTTGCCGACGATGTTAGAGCGGCCGATGACAACCGCGTCCATGCCAGACAGCGAGCCATGATGGTCGCGCAGCATCATCAGACAACCAAGCGGTGTACAAGGCACCATCGACTTCTGACCGGTTCCCAACAGGCCAACGTTTGAGATGTGGAAGCCGTCCACATCCTTGGCTGGGTCGATCGAGTTGATGATCAAATCTTCGTTAAGATGACCCGGCAATGGCAATTGCACCAGAATGCCGTGCACGTTTGGATCGTTGTTCAGGCTTTCGACAACGGCCAGCAGATCTTCTTCTGAGGTGTCCGCGTCAAGCTTATGCTCGTAAGAGTTCATGCCCGCTTCGACAGTTTGCTTGCCTTTTGAGCGCACGTAAACTTGGCTTGCAGGATCTTCGCCGACGAGCACAACCGCCAGGCCAGGCGTGATGCCATGCTCTTCTTTCAGGCGCGCCACATGGCCCGCTACTTTTTCACGTACTGTTGCAGCAAACGCTTTGCCGTCAATGATCTGAGCTGTCATCGCGTCAGTCCCCTTATTCAGGACGCGTCAACGTCCCCATTTTCTCTGATGACACGCGCTTCGCGTGCAATCGACCAATCAATCAAACGTCGCCAGAGTTCCTCGGCCAAATCATCATCCCAATCTGCAGCAACAGCAGCGGCTTTGACTTTGGCCACGACATCTTCGACGCGGTCCGGAATACGTGCAGGCCATCCATTGACTTGTTTCAGTTCCGTGGCGCGGTCGATAAATCCTGCGCGTAGGGCCAAAAGCTCAACAAGGGTGCGGTCCAGTTGATCAATGCCAGCACGTACGTCTGCCATCGAAGCACAATTCTGGGGCAATATCTGCTCTGTCATCCGGTACCTCCTGCGGCCACAACTTATGTGGCCGCAGAAAGCGTATTTTTCAACTTAGAACAAGCCCTCGATTTCACCACTTTCGTTGAGGCAAATTGTCTCTGCCGCTGGTTTGCGTGGCAAACCTGGCATTGTCATGATCTCGCCGCAGACGACAACAATGAAACCGGCACCGGCAGACAGGCGCACTTCGCGCACTGGAACCGAGTGACCCACTGGCGCACCGCGCAGGTTTGGATCTGTCGAGAAGCTGTACTGGGTTTTCGCCATACAGACAGGCAGGTTGCCATAACCGGCTTCTTCCCACTCGCGCAGCTGGTTGCGGATCTTCTGGTCAGCCAGAACTTCATCCGCGCGATAGATGCGCTTGGCAATGGTTTCCACTTTCTCAAACAGTGGCATTTCATCAGGGTAGATCGGTGCAAAGTTTGCAGAGCCGCCTTCGACGATCTCGACAACTTTTTCCGCCAGCGGCGCAGAGCCTTCAGAGCCCAGCTCCCAGTGACGCGACAGAACCGCTTCGACACCGTGCTCGGCGCAATAGTCTTTTACCGCCTGCACTTCGGCATCGGTGTCAGTGACAAAGTGGTTGATGCCCACAACGACTGGCACGCCAAAGGATTTGACGTTCTCGATGTGACGGCCAAGGTTTGCACACCCGTTGACGACTGCATCTACGTTCTCTGCACCCAGATCCGCTTTCGCAACGCCGCCGTTCATCTTCATCGCGCGCACGGTCGCAACCAGCACAACCGCCGATGGCGCGATGCCAGCCTTGCGACATTTGATGTTCATGAACTTCTCAGCACCCAGATCGGCGCCAAAGCCAGCCTCGGTGACCACGTAATCCGCGATCTTAAGCGCGGTCTTGGTCGCGATCACAGAGTTACAGCCGTGTGCGATGTTCGCAAATGGGCCGCCGTGCACAAAGGCCGGGTTGTTTTCCAGGGTCTGCACCAGGTTTGGCTGCATCGCGTCTTTCAGCAGAACCGTCATCGCGCCAGAGGCTTTGATGTCACGGCAGTAAACCGCTGTCTTGTCGCGACGATAGGCCACGATGATGTCGCCCAGACGCTTTTCAAGGTCTTGCAGGTCGGTTGCCAGACACAGGATCGCCATAACCTCGGAGGCTACGGTGATGTCAAAGCCGGTTTCACGTGGGAAGCCGTTGGACACGCCACCCAAAGACGCTGTGATCTGACGCAGCGCACGGTCGTTCATGTCAACCACACGACGCCATGCCACGCGGCGTGTGTCGATCTCTTGCTCGTTGCCCCAATAAATGTGGTTGTCGATCATCGCAGACAGCAAAGAGTGCGCAGAGGTAATCGCGTGGAAATCGCCTGTGAAGTGCAGGTTCATTTCTTCCATAGGAACAACCTGGGCATAGCCACCCCCAGCAGCGCCACCCTTCATACCGAAGTTTGGACCCAGCGAGGCTTCGCGAATACAGATCATCGCGTTTTTGCCGATTTTGTTCAGACCATCGCCCAGACCAACGGTGGTCGTGGTCTTACCTTCACCTGCTGGTGTCGGGTTAATCGCGGTCACGAGGATCAGCTTGCCATCCTCTCTACCTTGTACCGAGTTGATGAACTCTTGGCTTACTTTGGCTTTGTCATGGCCGTAAGGAAGCAGATCCTTAGGTTCCATGCCCAGCTTGGCCCCGATATCCATAATCGGCTTTTTGTTCGCTTCGCGTGCGATTTCGATGTCAGATTTATATCCCATGGCGGTCTTTCCAGTCGCAAAAGGTGGTGATTGCTCCTAGTAATAGCGACCGAATGCCACAGTACACGGAGCATTTCCGACACAAACCGGCATTCTTGCGTCTTGCACTCAACAAGTGGTTTCGTTTGGGAAACGGAATTGCGCGAATGCAAAGTTGTGCAGTGTTTAAGGGATGCCCCCTGTCCACAGGGACACGTCGGGTTATCCCTACCACCTCCGTAAACCGTCTTTGAAAAGCACAGCTGCCCCAGTATCCCTTTCCGCAATTGGATAAGGTATTATTGATGAAACGAATATTAAGTTGGCTCGCTAGCAGTCTTTTTATGGTGTCAGTGTGCGGCGCATTGGCGCTTGTTTGGTACACCAGAGATCTCGCACCACGCCACGCGGCGCTGACAGACGCTGACCTTCCAGACATAATTTCAGTCCGCGATTTCTATGCGGATCTCGATGCGGAATGGCGCTACAAGCCAAGCTACGATGGCACTTATGTCGCCTGGAGGGGCACACGGTTCACCTCAGAAGTCACATTCTTTGGTCGCGTCGGAGAGGCGCCGTTGGGCTATGTCGAAAGCGACGGACATTTTGGCTGGAGCGATGTCTCTAACCACCTTCATGCGGTGGTTGACGGTCGGCTTTGGAAAATTGACCCCCTCAATCCCGACTCCGAGGATTGGAGCGACGTCACCCCTCGAGGCTTTCGGAATTGGAATTGGCCAATGCGTGTGCGCACCACTGATGACCGCTGGGTGATTTCGACACGCGGTCGCAATCCCGCCTATGACGACCTCTATACGACCAAGCAAGACGGCAGCGACAAGCAGCTTTTGATCAAGAATGATGGCAAAACGCTGGGTTGGATGCTGTCTCAAAGCCTCGAGCCTCAGCTGCGCTATCAAAGAGAGAGCGAAGGGGCTGACACAGTCATTCAGGTTCCCGATGGGGATGGCTGGCGCACCGTTCTGGATGTGCCTCTGATGACGACTTTCTATGTTCTAGAGATGTTGCCTGATGGCCAAAGTGCTTTTGCTTTGTCCGCCCGCAACAGAGACAAAACAGCGCTGGTGCGGGTCGATCTAAGAGATGGGTCAGAAATTGTTGTGCACGAGGAACCCGACGAAGACATTTTTAATGTGATCAACTTAGACATGTTTGACGGAATGATCGACGCCGTCTTGCCAAAACGCGGATCCTCAAAAGTTATTGCTTTGTCACCCCGCGGCGAAAGGCTTGCCTCTCTGATTTCAACGCATGGATCGCGTGTCGATGTCGACAGACTTCGGTGGTCGGCCACAGGCGACTTCGTGACGGCTTCTTTGTCGCCCGAAGCGCAAAACTACACCTACCATCTGTTTGATCTACAACAGGGCACACAAACCGAACTCGGTGTTTTTTCCTTTCGGCAAAAACATTTAGACGCCATCACCCTTACCGAAGAGGTCACGATCAAATCCCGCGATGGGCTTAGCTTGCCTGCGCTGCTCGTGCGTCCAAAAGGTGTGCGTGCACCTGGACCAACGGTTATTGAGGTTCACGGGGGGCCTGCCTCGCATGTGCACTGGCAATACTATCATTTCCGTCAATTTCTAGCCAACCGAGGCTATTCCGTGCTTTCGGTAAACTATCGCGGATCAAACGGGTTTGGGAAAAGGTTTCAGCAGGCCGGTTTTGGTGCCTTTGGTCGCGAAATGCAGGATGACTTACTGGATGCGGCGCAATGGCTGATCGACGAAGGCATTGCCGACCCAGATGCCATCGCAATTATGGGCGGCAGCTATGGCGGCTATGCTAGCGCGATGGCCGTGACCGATACAGAAACGCCTTTTGCAGCCGCCATAGTCGAGCACGCTATGCTCGATGTCGCCTACCAGTCCAGCTACCCTCCCCGGTTTTGGGGGCTGAACACACCGATGTGGACGCAGTATTTTGGTGATCCGGAAAAAGTACAAGACCTGGCCCTGATGACGGAATACTCGCCTGTATCCCGCGCAGAGTCCCTGTCGACGCCGGTACTTCTCGTGGCGGGCAAACGGGACCGCGTCGTTGGTTTCGAGCAGACTGAGGCATTTCTCGATCAGATAGGCACCACACCTCATGAGATAGACACGTTGATCTTTGAGGACGAAGGGCATGGGCTATGGAAATGGCAATCTCGCGTATTGCACGCCCGCCGTGTCGAGGATTTTCTACACCGCCACCTCGGGGGCAGATCAGGGGGCAATAGCCTTATAGAATTTGCAGCTGAACTTTTAGAGTAGCCTGCACAACACCCTGTAACAGACAAAAAGCCGGCACTTCGCAGCGCCGGCTTTTTCTATTCTATTCACGGCATCCTACGCCGTTGGCTCTGGCTCCATCCCGCCATCGGGTTTGTTCCGTGGCTTGGTTTTCGGAATGGCGGTGACCGAAGGTTTGTCTTCGGCAGAGGGCGCCGAGCCTTCGTCATCGTCAGATGCCTGCGGAGGTTCACCGTTC
>NZ_CAXREH010000007.1:0-7094 GCF_964229375.1 Cognatishimia sp. | reverse complement strand
CTACGAAACCGGCGATGCGGGCATGAAGGACGAGGACGGCTATCTCTATATCATGGCGCGCACGGATGACGTGATCAACGTCGCAGGCCACCGCCTGTCCACCGGAGGCATGGAAGAGGTGCTTGCCGAGCATCCCGACGTGGCCGAATGCGCGGTGATCGGCGTCGCGGATCAGCTGAAGGGGCAGATGCCGCTGGGCTTCCTCTGTCTGAATGCAGGCACGGATCGCCCGCATGACGAGATCGTCTCAGAGGTGGTCAAACTGGTGCGTGAAAAGATCGGCCCCGTGGCGGCCTTCAAGATGGCCACCGTCGTGGATCGCCTGCCCAAGACCCGCTCGGGCAAGATCCTGCGCGGCACGATGGTGTCGATTGCCGATGGCAAAGAGTGGAAGATGCCTGCGACGATTGATGATCCCGTGATCCTGGATGAAATCACTGAGGCTCTTCAAGGGCTTGGATACGCGGTTGGTTAGGCCGTATCGGAGTCGATGAAACGCTTTTATTTCGCATGGGCAGTTGTACTTACGACCATCTTAGTGCTGCAAGAAATCTACGGCCCCCAGATCCTCATTTGGATGGGGGCTCTTTATATTCCAACAATTATTCTAGTGATTTTCTGGGATAACAAGCGCATGGACCGTAGGCGTGCAGAGCGAGAACTGCGCCTGGAGGAAACCAGCTTTCACCTAGATCCTAGCCTTCGGATTGATGACAAAGACCAGATCACAGCGCGCGTGTCCAACACTGGTAGTAGAAAGCTCGACGGGCTGCGTTTAGAGGTCTTTTTGGATGTTTCACATTCGAGTCTATCAGAAGGAGACGTTTCTTGCTCGGGAACATTTCTGTTGTCTCCTGTAGTTGAAACTGGTGAAGCCCTCAGGCCTGGCATGGTGCAAGACGTTACAATTCACAGCAAACAACACGCGCCAAGCCTAAGCTTGCCTATAGAACGAGAACCTTACCTGCTTCGTCCTGAACACGCCGCACTTTATGCCGCGGTGGCGCGCCATGGTGGCTTGTTTGAATTTCTTAGATCTGGCGAAGTATCTGCAGTCTTGGAATGTCGACCATCTGGCGACTTCTTGGATGCGCATCTGTTCCAAACGGCACGCCTGAACTTTTGACCACGCCCCAGCGCTTAGACAAACTGCTCGCGGATCAGCCGCTCTTCCAAGCCATGTCCGGGGTCAAACAAAATGCGGTGTCCGACAGATGGCTCAGACTTTATCTCGACCGTCGCCACATTGCGCACCGACCGGCTGTCTGCATCCGCCATCACCGGGCGTTTTTCAGGATTGGTGACCTCAAACGTCACGGTCGAGGACTTGCGCACCAAGGCCCCGCGCCAGCGACGCGGACGAAACGGCGCGATAGCGGTCAGCGCAAGCACATCAGAGCCAATCGGCAAAATCGGCCCATGCGCCGAATAGTTATACGCGGTTGATCCCGCAGGCGTGGCCAGCAACGCGCCATCGCAGACAAGTTCTTCCATCCGCATACGCCCGTCGATCCAGATCCGCAGCTTAGCCGCCTGAGGCCCCTGCCGCAGCAACGACACCTCATTGATCGCCAGCTCTGAATGCACTGTGCCATCCACCTGCGTTGCGGTCATGGTCAGCGGGTTGATGATTTCCTCTTCCGCATCCGCAAGACGCGCCATCAGATCTTCGCTGGCGTATTCATTCATCAGAAAGCCAACGGTGCCGCGGTTCATCCCATAGACCGGAACGTTCAATTCCTGCGTCGCATGAAGCGTCTGAAGCATGAACCCGTCCCCGCCCAGCGCGACGATCAGATCCGCCTGATCTGGGGCGCAGTTGCCATGCATCTCGATCAGCTCGGCCTGACCTGCCTGCGCTGTGTCGGCCTCTGAGGCCAAAAACGCGATTCTCTTGCTGCGCACCACGGGGTGATTCCTGTTTCCAAAGCCCGAAATCTGGTTCCGAAAGAAACATAAGTTCACAGCAAGCACCAGACATGGCGCGACGAAAACGCGCTACGTCGCTTTTTGGCCTTTCGAGCTCGCAGTGTTTCCGATAGGAAACCCGCAAGTTAAATCTCTTACTCGGAGCTTCAAAATATGACCGCATCCACCGACCCCGGTTTCTTTACTGAGTCCCTCGCGACACGTGACCCAGAGCTTTTCGGCTCGATCACTGACGAATTGGGCCGTCAGCGCGACGAAATCGAATTGATCGCATCCGAGAACATCGTGTCCGCCGCCGTGATGGAGGCACAGGGCTCTGTGATGACCAACAAATACGCCGAAGGCTATCCTGGGCGTCGCTACTATGGCGGGTGCCAATATGTGGACGTGGCAGAAAACCTCGCCATTGACCGCGCCAAAGAGCTGTTTGGTTGCGACTTCGCCAATGTTCAGCCGAACTCTGGCTCTCAGGCCAACCAAGGTGTGTTTCAGGCGCTGATCAAACCGGGCGACACCATCTTGGGCATGAACCTGGCCTCTGGCGGCCACCTGACCCACGGCGCGGCTCCGAACCAGTCTGGCAAATGGTTCAAGGCGGTTCAGTATGGCGTGCGCCAAGAAGACAACCTGATCGACTATGACGAAGTCGAAGCGCTGGCACTAGAGCATAAGCCTCAGCTGATCATCGCGGGCGGCTCTGCGATCCCACGCGTCATCGATTTCGCCAAGTTCCGCGAGATTGCCGACAAGGTTGGCGCCTATCTGCACGTCGACATGGCACACTTTGCTGGCCTCGTGGCTGCGGGCGAGCACCCTTCCCCGTTCCCGCACGCGGATGTTGCGACGACCACAACACACAAGACCCTGCGCGGTCCTCGTGGTGGTATGATCCTGACCAATGACGAGGCGATCGCCAAGAAAGTGAACTCTGCGATCTTCCCTGGTATCCAGGGTGGTCCGCTGATGCACGTAATCGCGGCCAAGGCTGTGGCCTTCGGTGAAGCCCTGCGCCCGGAATTCAAAACCTATCAGCAGAACGTACGCGCCAATGCGGTTGCGCTGGCGGATCAGCTGATGAAGGGCGGTCTGGACATCGTCACAGGCGGCACAGACACCCACGTCATGCTGGTTGACCTGCGCCCAAAAGGTGTGAAGGGCAACGCAACTGAAAAGGCGCTGGGTCGCGCGCATATTACCTGCAACAAGAACGGCATCCCGTTTGACCCGGAAAAGCCGATGGTGACCTCTGGCATCCGTCTGGGCACCCCTGCGGGCACGACCCGTGGCTTTGGCGAAGCGGAATTCCGCAAGATTGCCGACCTGATCATCGAAGTTGTCGACGGTCTGGCCGCCAATGGCGAAGAAAACAACGGTGCCGTCGAAGAGAGCGTAAAGGCCCAAGTGGCAGAGCTTTGCGCACGCTTCCCACTGTACGAAGGTCGCTGATTGCACCGACCCTTGTCCTTGTGACACAAAAGGCGCGCAGCATTCTGCGCGCCTTTTCTATTGCAGCCCTACATGACCCAGCCACAGACCCGCACCCAACGCCTTGAACGCCAGCTCGGAGACTGGATGCGCGCGCGCCTGCCGCATGTTGTTGCTGAATTGGTCATGTTCACACTGAAACAAGGTTGGGCCGCGCTCTTTGGGGCACTTTTGCTGGTTGGGATCATTCTGTCGTCACAGATCTGGCAAGCGGACTGGCCGCTGGCGCGCTATGACGCGCTGTTGATCTATGCCGTTGCCTTGCAGGTGATGTTTCTGCTCACCGGTCTTGAAACCTGGGAAGAAGCCCGCGTGATCCTATTGTTTCACGCCACGGGCACGGCGATGGAAATCTTCAAGGTGAACGCAGGCAGTTGGAGCTATCCTGAACCCGCGCTGTTCAAACTGTGGGACGTCCCGATGTTCTCGGGGTTTATGTATGCGTCGGTCGGATCTTACATGGCGCGGGTCATTCGCCTGTTTCAGATGCGCTTTGCGCCCTATCCCCCCCTATGGATCACCTATGTGCTGGCCGGTGCGATCTACATCAACTTCTTTGCACACCATTTCGTGGCCGACATACGTCTGGTCCTGTTCGCAGCAACGGTCGTGGTCTTTGCGCGCACCCGCGTCTGGTTTCAGATTGCACAGCAGAGACACTGGATGCCTCTACCGCTTGCAGCCTTCTTCTCCAGCTTTGCGCTTTGGATTGCCGAGAACGTCGGCACCCGCACCAAGACATGGCTCTACAGCGGGCAAACCGCCGGAGAATTGGTCAGCTTTGCCAAACTGGGGTCATGGTATTTGCTGCTGTATGTCAGCTTTGTCACGGTGACAATCGTGGCCAGGGACGCGCTGGCGCAAAAGGGCGAAACAACCTAAAGGCGAATTTCAGTCTGACCGCAAAGCGATGGACCGCTCGAGATCCGCCGCAAGATGGCCGCGCTGTTCTCGTGACATGGGCCCAATCGGGGGACACGTTGGGCCCGCAAAGTTTTTTGAAACGCGCATGCCGCCCTGTTTCCAGTCAAATAACAATCTGAAAGGACAGCATATTTCTGTTCTCAATCGCGAAACCGCACTTCGAATCAAGTCGGCGCGATGCGATGTGAAAACACTCTTAAATCTGGAAACGTCAGAGGCTTAGACCAGCCCTTGCCACTGCAGGAAAAACACCAACAGGATGCTTGCGATGCCCAGGTGAACCATGGCCTCCCAGCGCCCGCCATTCATCTTACGCAGCCGGACTTCCTCTGGATCGTAGTACACCAGATCATCCACCAGACCGGTCATCAAACCCTCGAATTCTTCAATTTCTTCAGGGTTTGTGGTGCCGTCTGGCCCTATGTTTTGCTGCAGTTCCACAAGACGATCAGCGGTCTTGTGCGTTCTGCGTGGCAATTTGCGTTTCATCTGGCTCATGGCCTGATCCAGACTTTCGCCTTCCACACCAAACTTTCTTCGGATAATCAGCCGAAGAATAAAGATGTTGTGTTCTACATCCTCTAGTTCAATCATATCGTCCCCACGACTTTGCGATCCCCACCGCGCAGTTAACCAATTGGTAACGCTTCAATGCTGCAGAAAATTGACTATCCAAATCAATCCTCTCGTCCGCCTCTGCTGGTGGTGCATGGCCTCTATGGGTCTGCCCGCAACTGGGGTGTCGTGTGCCGCAAGCTGTCCGCGGATCGTCCGGTTCAGGCCGTCGACAACCGCAACCATGGGGAGAGTGACTGGTATGATACCCACAGCTATCTGGATCTGGCCGAAGATCTTGCGCAGGTGATCGGGGCGCAGCAGGGTAAGATGGATGTGCTGGGGCACTCGATGGGCGGCAAGGCTGCCATGGCGCTCGCGATGCTGCGCCCAGAGCTGGTGAACCGTCTGATCGTCGCGGACATCGCGCCTGTCACCTATAGCCACAGCCAGCTGCCCTTCATCCACGCCATGCGTGCCGTGGACCTGACGCAGGTCGAGAAGCGCTCTGACGCGCTTTCACAGCTTGAGGCGGCGGGCGTAGACGACCCCACCCTACGTTCCTTCTTTACCCAGTCACTGGACCTGAAGGCAAAAAAATGGCGCCTGAACCTGGATACTTTGGAAGCAGAGATGCCCAAGATCATGGGATTTCCGGACATAGACGGCCAGTTTGAGGGCGAAACCCTGTTCCTGTCGGGGGCCAATTCAGACTATGTCCTGCCCGACCACCGCCCCAAAATTCGAGCGCATTTCCCCAAGGCAGCCTTTGTCAAAATATCAGGGGCGGGCCATTGGCTGCACGCTGAAAAACCGGCGGAATTCATTGCCACGGTGGACGCGTGGTTAAAGCGCGGTGAATAAACCACACAGTCCTGCGTAAAATACGGCACATCGCCACAAGATGTAGTTGATTTTGCCGAAACCCACCGCTAACAAGGCCTCATTAGGTGCATAGACGCGGTATGTAGTTCTGACGCAAGGGGTCGCTGCCATAGGCAACGACCCCTTATGTATTTCAGCCCTTGGACAGAGCCAGCAAGCAGAAATAGAAGAAAGACGTCAGGTGCTCAGACGCGGTCCTTGCAGCGTGCGTCACGAGGAAACCCCGATCACACAATCCTGACGCCTTCCGATGGATGTCCCGACATCATTCTCAACCCACGAGGATCTCTGAACAAAGCCCGTTCATCCGTTTTGCCCTAACCTTTGCAGGTCAGCGCTGCGGGAAAACCCAGCGATACCGGTCCGAAAACCTGCACGCGATACACACCAAATGGTCCATACCAAGGGCCTATCCCCCCAGCCAATCATCCGCCGAAGCCTCTGATCAGCCCGCGACCGCCATTCCACCGCCTTCCCATCCTCGGCGTCCTAAGACCCCATCTCAGTTTCGGCCAGCGTCCTAAGATTTTCGCGTGGTCCAGGTCGTTGCCTCCCTCTTCCCCGCGTCCCCCTTAAGAGACTTTCGCGTCCCGCTCCGGATCTTGCGATCCCTTGCGTTGGGTTAACGTTGGCATTTGATTTGGGCGTCCGGCAAGGAAAATATTTTGTTTTATGCTAATTTCTTGGGGGTAAGTCTTTGAGTTTGCTTGTGGATTTCCTGTGGATAACTCGGATTTCCTAAGCGTCTCGGCTGGCTTGTGAGATTGAACGTGAAAATCACACGAAGGCGCGGTTTCGCGGGCGATTTTTGCTTTGGCCGGCGTGGTTTTGGTGGATCACGCGGGATCTGCCGGAGAATCACGGGGAATCAAGGCGCCAATTTTGAGGGTGTTTGAACATGGATTGAGCGGGAGGGAAAGCGGGATATTGCAGCTGCGGCATCGTTTTCATCGCCTGTGGCAATGCCGCGCTTTCAATCTACCCGGCGCCCGTCCCGAGGGGTGGGTGCAAAGCGCCCGGCCCATGGGGGTCGGGCGCTGCCCATGCAGAGAATGGGCTTTAGCTATCCATCTTCAACGCTGAAATAAACGCTTCCTGCGGGATATCCACTTTGCCGAACTGACGCATCTTTTTCTTACCGGCCTTCTGCTTCTCCAGCAGTTTCTTCTTCCGGGTCGCGTCGCCGCCATAGCATTTCGCTGTCACGTCTTTGCGCAGCGCAGATAGGGTCTCGCGCGCGATGACTTTGCCGCCGATGGCCGCCTGGATCGGGATTTTAAACATGTGGCGCGGGATCAGATCCTTAAGCTTTTCAC
>NZ_CAXREH010000006.1:0-21902 GCF_964229375.1 Cognatishimia sp. | reverse complement strand
TGTGGTGGCCTGCGGGTATTTGTCCAGCACCGCCTCATAGCAACGCACGCGGGTGAAGTGATCGACGTCGCCGGGCTTGGTCATGCCGACAACAGGGTGGATCAAAAGGTTCGCCTGCGCTTCACGAGCCGCGCGGAATGTCAGTTCCTGGTGGGCGCGGTGCAGCGGGTTGCGGGTCTGAAAGGCCACAACCTTGCGCCAGCCTAGCTTGCGGAAATAGGCGCGCAGCTCGTTTGGTGTGTCACGACGGGCGCGGAAGTCATAGTGAACCGGCTGTTGAATGCCTGTGATCGGGCCGCCCAGGTAAATCTTGCCGGCCTGATTGTGCAGATAGTTCACGGCCGGATGTGCGTCGTCATCTGCGCCAAAGACCTTTTCAGCCTCGCGCGCTTTGTTTGGCTCCCAGCGGTCGGTGACGGTCATCGTTGCGAGGATCACACCTTCCTGGTCGCGCAAGGCAATGTCTTGACCGAGCTCGATGTTTGCGGCGAAGTCCTCAGAGACGTCCAGCGTGATTGGCATTGGCCACAGCTGACCGTCTGCCAGGCGCATGTTTTCGACGACGCCGTTATAGTCCTCTTCTGACAGAAAGCCTTTCAGCGGGTTAAACCCGCCGTTCATCAACAGTTCCAGATCACAGATCTGGCGCGGCGTCAGATCGTGGCTGGTCAGGTCAGCGGCTTCGACTTTCAGCTTTTGGGCTGAGTCGTAAGAGACATAGAGTTCTGGGATAGGAGCGAGATTGTTTTGCATAGGTTCCGTCCTGGATTTAATCGGTACAAATCGGTTTGAGGTGCCTGTGAGTTCCGCGTGCAGGGCCTCGTAATCGGCGAGTTTCTGGGCGAGGAAGCGATCCGTTAGCCGGTTCTTTTCCCCTGCGCCCTTGGTTGTCAGTGCGTAAGAATTGCGTTGGCGTTTGTCCGAGCCCGGGCGCTGGGCGATGCGCACCAGACCGGCCTCGATAGCGTCGCGAAGCAGGGCATTCAGTCGACCAAGCGACAGGCCAACCGCCTCTGCTGTCGAGCGCTGAGACGCATCTGGTGCGATGTCCAGTTGCCGCAAAAGGCGGAAGAGCTGGTCTTCTTCGCTGCTGATATGTGCCTCAGGCTCTGCCACAACACGGCTCTCGTTATTTGTTCACGCGTGAACATATCTCATAAAACTGTTTTTTTGCCAAGAGTTATGAACATTTAGGGCATTTATTGTTCACCTATCACGGATGCCGGAATGCCGGTCGCAGGCCATCTTTGATTATCGTGATGATGTTTTTGGTGCGATGATGAATGTGGGACGGTGTTTTTGTCACATTCATCGCTCAAAGTGTGGAACGTGTGCCGGTCATGTCCTGCTTGCGACGAACGCGCCGCAAACAGGGAGTTTGCTTAGTTTGCCTTTACCGCGCGCCAAAAGCGCCCGGTGAGGGGGCGGAACATCATTCCTGTTCCGCGAGGAATTTCTCAGCGTCCAGTGCCGCCATACAGCCCATGCCCGCAGATGTGACCGCTTGGCGATAGACGTGGTCTGTCAGGTCTCCGGCGGCAAAAATGCCGGAGATCGAGGTGCGGGTGCTGCCCGCTTCGACTTTGACATAGCCGCCGTTGTGGGTTTCCAGCACGTCTTTCACCAGTTCGGTTGCGGGCGCGTGGCCGATTGCCACAAAGACGCCCGCGCAGGGGATTTCCGTGATTTCGCCGGTGTTGACGTTTTTAGTTTTGACGCCAGTGACGCCCAAAGGTGCTTCGGTGCCCACGACCTCTTCCAACGTGTTGAACCAGAGCGTTTCGATTTTCTCGTGTTTCAACAGGCGGTCTTGCAGGATCTTTTCAGCGCGCAATTCGTCGCGACGGTGGATCAGGGTCACTTTAGAGGCAAAGTTGGTCAGGAACAGCGCTTCTTCAACTGCGGTGTTGCCGCCGCCGATCACGACGATTTCCTGACCGCGATAAAAGAACCCGTCGCAGGTTGCGCACGCAGAGACGCCAAAGCCTTTGAACTTCTCTTCGCTCTCCATGCCAAGCCATTTGGCGCGGGCACCAGTCGCAAGGATCACGGCGTCTGCGGTATAGGTTGTTCCGCTGTCACCTTTGGCAACAAAGGGGCGCACCGAGGTGTCGAGTTCGTTGATGATGTCGCCGATGATCTCTGTACCCATCGCGCGGGCGTGGGCTTCCATATTGACCATCAGATCAGGGCCCTGAATTTCTGTGTGACCCGGCCAGTTTTCCACTTCGGTTGTGGTGGTCAGCTGTCCGCCGGGCTCGATACCCTGCACCAGAATCGGGTTCAGCATCGCTCGGCTTGCGTATACGCCTGCGGTGTATCCTGCTGGACCTGAACCGATAATCAGAACTCTTGTGTGTTTGCTCTCTGCCATGGGCCACCCGATTGCCTAAAATTTCGCGTCACAGGGATATAGACACTCGCGAAGCGGGCGAAAACCCCCAAGGCGTCACGGCGTGATTAAGAAGTCTCACGTTCCGGTCATTTCTTAAAACGTGAAATATTATTGCGCGTCCACTTGCGGGTGCTATAAGAATTGCAAAAGTGCACAGGGTTGCGAGGGGTATATGACCGGCTATCGACTGGATCCGATTGACCGCAAGATTCTGGCAGAGCTTCAGGCAGATGGTCGCATGACCAACGTCGAGCTTGCCAAGCGTGTGGGCATTTCGGCACCCCCTTGTTTGCGGCGTGTGCGAACGCTTGAGGATGCGGGCTATATTCGCGGCTATCACGCCGAAGTTGACGCGCGCGAATTGGGATTTGAGGTTCAGGTCTTTGCCATGGTCGGGCTGATTTCTCAGGCCGAAGCAGACCTGAGTGCGTTTGAAGATCGCTGCCGCGACTGGTCGCTGGTTCGCGAATGCCACATGCTGAACGGCGAGGTGGACTTTGTTCTTAAGTGCTGCGCGCCGGATCTGTCCACGTTTCAGGCGTTTCTAACCGAAGATTTGCTCAAGGCGGAAAACGTGGCCAGCGTAAAGACCTCACTGGTCATTCGCGGGGCAAAGGACGAGCCGGGCGTGCCGTTTGACGTCTTGGAAGAGCGGATCAGCCGGACGGCTTAGGCAAGAGCCAAGCGTTCAGATAGGTTTCCATCCGATCCCGTATTGAAACACCGTTATGCGCTTCGCAGAAATGCAGGGCGAGGGCCTGAATCTGAAACGCGCCGACACCGTCGGCCATCAGGGCCGGGTCAATGTCTTTGCGAAACGGACCGTTGGCAAGCCAATGCGCCATCACTGTGCCATGGCGGATAAAGGTCTGGGCAATCGCGCCAATCTCGCTGTTTTGTGCGGCCCCCGAATGGCGTAAAATCACATCAAAAACAAAACGTTCCTGCGTCATGAAGGCGAAGGACGGCATCAAAGCATCCAGAATTTCCTCGATGCTTTGAGGTGGCTCTAACAGTTCCACTTCATCCAGAAACGCATGAATTTCGCCGCCGATCAGGTGATCCATCAGCGCATCTTTGTCTTTGAAATGGGCAAAGAACGTCCCCTTAGCGACGCCTGCATCTTTGACCACATCTTCTACCCGCAAAGCTTCATAGCCCGCGGCTTTGATGCGAGTCTGTGCGGCCTCGATCAGCTTTGCGCGGGTTTTGAGCGTGCGTGTTTGGACTGCCATGGGGCTGGTGTGCCAGAAAAAATGACTTTGGTCAAATTTTATATTGACCGCGGTCATTTTCTAAATTTATGAAAGTGACCATGGTCAATTTTGGAGAATCGCACGATGGCGAAGAAGATTTTTGTTTTGAATGGGCACCCGCGCGTTGAGTCGTTGTCTGCAACCTTTGCGCAGACCTATGCAGGGGCGGCGAAGGGCGAAGGACACGAGGTGCGCATTTTGAACGTGGCTGACCTTGAGTTCGACGTGGATTTTGGCGAGGCGGTCTACAAAGACCCGAAACCGCTGGAGCCCGATCTGGAACAGGTTTTGCAGTCGATTGAGTGGGCCGATCACGTGGTTCTGACCACGCCAATGTGGTGGGGCGGGTTGCCTGCGAAACTGAAGGGGCTGATTGACCGGAGCTTCCTGCCCGGGCGGACCTTTGACACCAAAAGCGGCAAGTTCCCCAAGCCCCTGTTGAAAGGGCGCACAGCGCGGGTCATTCTGACATCGGACACGCCGGGATGGTACTTTCGCCTGATCTATCGCAGCGCGCTGCACTGGCAGCTTAAACGCCAAATTCTTGGTTTTATCGGGTTAAGCCCAACGCGGTTCACCCATTTCGCCCAATCCAGTGATCCCAAGCCGGGCGCTGTTGCGCGATGGGTTGCATCTGTGAAAACGCTTGGTGCGCAGGCCATTTAAACACAAAACGACCGCTGGCCCGGGGGGCACCAGCGGTCGTTTCGCTTGGGTACTGGGGGGTACCGATTATGCGGCTTTTGCGGCTGGCTTGACCAGAACCGGTTGGCCGATACGTTTCTTTGCCCACGGCAGAACGACTGCCTCGGATTTCGATGCTTTGACGATCGATTTGATAAAGCGCTGCTTTGCCATGTGACTGCTCCTATTTGGTGATCCCTTGAGGATCTGATTGTTTGCCTGTTGAAAACAATCTGGTTCCCAAATGGGGCAGAGATGCGGCGAGATTGGCGTGAATTCGGGGAGTTGCAAAGGTGAATTGACGGCGCAGATCACCCTGTGGGTCAGAGTTTGATGACCGCAATCAACCTACCGTAGTCAGCTTCTTTCGCATGGGTTGAGCGGCGGTACGAGAAGAACCGCTCGGGATCGCTGTAGGTGCAATGCCCGCTCCATTCGGCCACGCCCACGCCAGAGGCACGAAGCCGTGCAACGCCATAGCCCGGCAAATCGAACATGAACCGGTCGCCTTGTCCCTTGGCAAAGAACTGGTCGTTTGCGGAATCCAGCGCCAGAAATTCGTCGCGCAATTCGGGGCCAACCTCATAGGCATCCTGACTGATCGACGGGCCGATCACGGCGCGGATGGCGCTGCGTTTGGCACCCAAAGCTTCCATTGCCTCAACAGTCGATTCCAGAACACCAGACACGGCCCCGCGCCATCCAGCATGGGCTGCGCCGATCACCTGCGCGTCGGGATCGGCAAATAGAACCGGTTGGCAATCGGCTGTCAGGATCGACAGCGCCTGACCGGGAACATTGGTGACCAAAGCGTCGGCCTTAGGCTTGTCCCCCGTAATCGGGTCTTTCAGCGTCACGACGTCGGCCGAGTGGATCTGATGTACGCCGTTCAGGGTTTCAACACCCATCGCCTGCGCAACACGGTCGCGATTGATGCGCACGACGTCGGCAAGGTCGCTGCTGCCTGTGCCACAGTTCAGCCCCTGAAAAATGCCCGAAGACGCGCCACCGCGACGGGTGAAAAACCCGTGTTCAATGGGGGCCAGTCGTTCAGACCTCAGGATCTCAAGGCTCATGCTTCTACTCCGGGGGGCGGATTTTCACCCTCTGGATACAGGGCGACCACTTTGAACAGATTTCCCATTTCCTCTGGATGGGTCAAGCGACGATGCGCAAGAATATGCTGCTCTAGCTGCGCGGGCTCCATCAGTTTCGCCAAATCCTGCGCGCGGCGAGTGATGCCCAGACGTTCCAGAAAGACGCCCTGCGCGGTCACGCGTGAAAACTTGCACGGGGTCGCCAGACAGATGGCTTCAAAATCTACATGGGCGGTTAGATCGACGTTGCCGGGGTCTGCCAGCACGTCGACCTCTTTGTGATCCTGAACGGCCTGCAGCGTGTCGCCCTGCGAATGCCAGTCGCCATAGTCGATAATCAGCGCAGCGCCGCCGTGTCGTTTGATCCGGCCACCAATCGCGTCGATCATTGGGGCCAGCGCGTCACAGACTTCGACAAGCATGCCGTCTTCGGTGTCTTCTAGCCGATGCGCCAGTGCTGGTTGGGGTTGAGGCGCGCCAAGACCAAAGGTCAGCGCCTCGTGATCGACGCCGATCAGACGTTCGCGCCACCGGTCTCCTTCGCGCACGAACTGGCGGATCGGGAGGGCATCCAGAAACTCATTCGCCACAAAGAATGTCGGGAGTTCTGGCAGGGTGTCGACCGTGTCATGCCATGTTGCTTGGGCAATCAGCGCTTCTTGTTTGGCGCGCAGCGTGGGCGAGGCTTCGATCAGATGCACCTGCATCGCGTCCTGAAATCCCGGCACATTGCGGGTTGCGCGCAGCAGATCGGCCATCAGGGTGCCACGTCCGGGGCCTGCCTCGGCAATCACAAAGGACTTGGGCGCGCCTTGGTCTAGCCAGGCCTGCGCCAGCGAGATCCCCAAGAGTTCGCCGAACATTTGTGTGATTTCCGGAGAGGTCGTGAAATCCCCGGTGCTGCCAAACGGATCACGGGTCGCGTAATAGCCATAGGCCGGATGCAGCAAGCATTCGGTCATATAGTCGGCCACGGAAATCGGGCCGATGGTGCGAATGCGGTCGATCAGGGTTTGTTTCAGGCTCATGTGTGCTCACGTCGACTGCGGGCGATCATCCAAAGTCCGAACAGGATCATAGGAAGGGACAAGATTTGCCCCATGGTCAGACCGATGCCATTCAAATGCAGAGCAAGGCCCAGCGGATTGCCGTCGGTCACAAATTGCGCGTCAGGCTGACGGACGAACTCGACCAGAAAACGGGCCAGCCCGTAGCCTGCGAAAAACACACCTGTGATGCGCCCCGGATAGGCCAAAGCGCCCCGCTTGAATGCAAGAACCAAAAGCACAGCAAGCAAAACAGCGCCTTCCAGCGCTGCTTCATAAAGCTGCGAGGGATGACGCGCGCACAGGCCTGCAAGCTGGCCGCAGTCTTGGGCAAAGGCGCCGGGGAACGCGACGCCCCAAGGCAGGTCGGTTGGCCGCCCCCATAGCTCGGCGTTGATGAAATTGGCAAGGCGTCCCAGCAACAGGCCTACAGGCGCCCCAAGTACCACCAGATCCGAGGTCGAGATTTTTGACAGCCCATGTCGGCGACAAAATATCCATCCCGCCAGAACAACGCCGATAACGCCGCCATGAAAGGCCATGCCGCCTTCCCAGACGCGCAAAATGGCCAACGGATCGCTTAGATAGCTGCCGGGTTGATAAAACAGCACATATCCCATGCGCCCACCCAGAATGATGCCGATAGTCACCCAGAACAGCAGGTCTTCGAGCTGATCGTCGCGCATGGGCGGCGTCTGTTTTGCCCAAAGATTCACGCGGCGTAGGGCCATCAGGGAAATCTGAAAGGCCAGAATAATTCCGACGATATAGGCCAGCGCATACCAGCGCAGTGCGATTTCAAAGCCCCCTAGCGAGATCGAAACCAGCTCGGGCGAAATATTGGGAAAAGGGATCAGTGCCTGCATCTGTCTGATGTGCCTCTGTGTACGGTAAGAAGTCAACCTTGAGAGTTCGGTCTTTTGTGCCCATATAGGGGGCAAATGTAACGGCACGCTATCGGAGGCCCACATGCAGACACGCAACAAAATTATGGATGATATCTCGCAGCTTATGACCAATGCGATGGGCGTGGCGCAGGGCGCCAAGGACGAGGCCGAGACCGCCATGAAATCCTTTATGGATCGCTGGCTGGCTGATCGCGATTTCGTCACACGCGAAGAATTTGATGCGGTGCGCACAATGGCGCAAAAAGCCCGCGAAGAGAATGCGGCGCTGAAAGCCCGTCTAGATGCACTGGAAGCTGGTCAGGCAGGTCAGAAATAAGTGACCAAGTCTGACTGGACGCGCCGGCAGACACTTGCCGGCATGGGGGCCGCCCTGACCGCCGCTATGCTGCCTGTTCAGGGCATGGCGGCCGGTGCCCCGCGTGGCTATCTGCGCACAAACTGGAGCCGCGATCCATTTGCCTTGGGGTCTTATTCCTATACGGCGAAGGGCGCGCGCAAAAAGGATCGCCGCAACATCGAAGCGCCCATTGAGGGGCGTATATTTTTTGCAGGCGAAGCGGCTTATCACAAACGGTCCAGCACTGTGCACGCGGCGCATGAATCCGGTCTGCGCGTGGCGTCCATGCTGCGCAAAAAAGGGCATCAGAAGGTCGCGGTTGTCGGTGCTGGCATGAGCGGGCTGACGGCCGCGAAAGATCTAAGCGATCGCGGGTTGGACGTCACCGTGTTTGAAGCGCGTGACCGCATCGGTGGCCGCCTTTGGACGGACAACAGCCTGGGTGTGCCCTTGGATCTTGGGGCAAGCTGGATCCACGGCACCACGGGCAACCCTTTGACGGCGTTGTCGGATCAGCAGGCGTTGGCGCGGGTGGCCACCGACGACAGCTATATCCTGCGCGGCCGTGATGGGCGCGAAATGCGTGACGCAGACGTGGCTGACGGGGTACTTGAGCAGGTAGAAATTCAGACCGAGGCGGGGGCAGATCTGGCGGATCTGAACACACGCGCCTATCTGCTGGATGATGATTATGACGGCAAAGAAGTCGTCTTTCCGGGCGGCTATTCCGACATTCTTGGCGCGTTCAATGGCGACTATGATCTGCGTCTGTCAACGCAGGTCGGCATGATCACATTAGAAGACGGCGGGGTCTGGGTCACGCCACGTGCGGCACGGCCCGAGTTTTTTGATGCGGTGCTCGTCACCGTGCCTTTGGGTGTTTTGAAGGAAGGCAGCATTGGCTTTAAGCCCGAATTGCCTGACGCCAAACGTCGCTCGATCTCGCGTCTTGGTATGGGGGTGTTGGACAAGGTCTATCTTCAGTTTGACCGACCCTTCTGGGATCAGGATGTCACCTGGATCTACACACCCGAGGCCGAGGGGCCGGCAGGGCAATTCAATGTCTGGCTCAATTTCTACAAGACGCATGGGGTGCCAATTATCATGGCGTTTAACGGCGGTAGTGCCGCGCGATCCCTGGCCAACAAGAGCGACAGAGAGATCATTGCGCAGGCGAGCAAAGCCATTCGGAGTGCCTATTCGCTCTAGTTTGCAGGCCAACCTCTTGTGTGTAATTTGGATTTGTCCACAACTTATTGCGGTCATTTCCAAAATTTCCCTTTACTAATGCGGGCGTAGCGGCCACCATACCTGTAAGGGAGGAGGGCTCTCCTACCTCTCATCGAGCAGGCACCAAGCGCTGGTTACGCTGCCACGTCCCGGCGCAATTACGAAAGGGTGGCGCCATGGCATTATCAGAGCAGTATCTCGAAGAAGACATTCATCCCATCGACATCGTCGAACACATTGCAGAGCATCACGAGTGGACGTTTGACCGCATCGCGGATGATCAGATCGCAATGGCCATTGAAGGGCAGTGGAAGACCTATTCCATCACGCTTGCATGGTCGGGTTATGAAGAAATGCTCAAGATGGTGTGTTCCTTTGAAATGGAACCTCCGTCAGATTGCATGCCGCAACTGTTTGAAGTTCTCAACCAGGTCAACGATCAGTGCTGGGCAGGTGGGTTCACCTATTGGACCGAGCAGAACATGATGATCTATCGCTATGGTCTGGTTCTGGCGGGTGGTCAGGTGGCCAGCCCCGATCAGATCGACACGATGATCAACGCAGCCATCATGAGCGCGGAACGCTTTTATCCGGCGATCCAATTGGCGACATGGGGCGGTCGTTCCGTTGAGGACGCAATGCAGGTTGCAATCGCGCAGGCCTACGGGCGGGCGTAACGTCAAAATTTAGGCGGCCGGCTCTGGCCGCTTGTCACAGGTGCTCTAGATGGCGGCCTATGTGAAGTTGTGCAGAGGCCGCCCGTGCGATCACTTGTATTATTCAGACTGGACCTGCGGGTCGCCGACAATCCGGCGTTAACGGCTGCGGCCGCGCGGGGCGATGTTCTGCCTGTTTTTGTTTACGAGCCAGACAGCTATGGATCCGCTGCGAAATGGTGGCTGCACCACAGTCTGACGGCTTTGTCTCAAGATTTGGGTGGGTTGGTTCTGCACAGCGGAGATACGCTGACCGTTGTTCAGTCCTTGGTGGCAGACCACGACATTTCGGCCGTGTATTGGAACCGGCGCTATGATCCTGCGGGCATTGCCAGCGACACACGTCTGAAGTCCGCGCTGGGCGAGACTGGTATCGAGGCGACGAGTTTTCCCGGAAACCTGTTGTTTGAGCCGTGGCAGATCAAAACCGGCAGCGGTGGTCCGTTTCGCGTGTTCTCACCGTTCTGGCGGGCGTGCCAGCGCCATGATCCTCCGGCTCTGCCTTTGACGCGCCCAGAGTTTTCCAATATCGCACCGCCCGCAGACGTGGCCGCGTTGGGCTTGCTGCCCAGCCAGCCGGATTGGGCCGCTGGTTTTGGCCCGCTGTGGTCACCGGGCGAGGCTGGCGCCACAGAACGCCTTGATGATTTTCTGAATACAGACCTGACGGGGTATAAAACCGGCCGCGACCGCCCGGATCAAAACCATGTCTCGCGGCTGTCCCCGCATCTGCACTTTGGCGAGATTTCTCCTAGACAGATCTGGCACCGCACCCAGCATCATTGCGCGCTGCGGTCTGGCGATCAGCAGGATGCGGAAAAATTCCTGTCCGAAGTCGGCTGGCGCGAGTTTTCCCATCATCTGCTGTTTCACACCCCAAGCCTGCCGGATGAAAACCTGAACAGAAAATTCGATGTCTATCCTTGGATGGATAACGCAGATCAATTGCGCGCATGGCAGACAGGTCAAACCGGATATCCGTTGGTGGATGCCGGTCTGCGCGAGCTCTGGCACACGGGTTATATGCACAATCGGGTCAGAATGGTGGTCGCAAGCTTTCTGATAAAACATCTGCGTCAGCATTGGCGACATGGCATGGAGTGGTTCTGGGATACGCTGCTGGATGCTGATCTGGCAAACAACGCGGCCAGTTGGCAGTGGGTTGCGGGCTCTGGAGCCGACGCCGCCCCTTATTTCCGGATATTCAATCCAACGACACAGGCCCAGAAATTCGACCCAAACGGCGACTATATTCGCACATGGTGCCCCGAGCTGGCGGCTTTGCCCAACAAATGGCTGCACGCACCATTTGAGGCACCCGCGTCGGTTTTGTCAGCGGCGGGTGTCACACTTGGCGGCTCTTACCCTGCTCCGATCGTGGATCACAAAGCGGCCCGCGAAGCGGCGCTGGCGGGGTATGATGCCGTCAAATCGCACGCGGTCTGAAAAGCGGCTCGACCTTGGCGCGAAATCGCGCAATGCTGCCCGAAAATCTGACAGGAGCAGCCGCAGGAGCATCCAATGGCCGAGATCACGTTTGACGATTTTCTCAAGGTAGACATCCGCACCGGTGTCGTTGTGGACGCCCAGCCCTATCCCGAAGCGCGCAAGCCAGCCATTAAGCTGTGGGTGGATTTCGGAGGCGATCTCGGGGTCAAGAAATCCTCGGCTCAGATCACCAAACACTACAGCCCCGAAAGTGTCATCGGAAAACGCGTCATGGCGGTTGTGAACTTTCCACCCCGCCAAATCGGAAAATTCATGTCAGAAATTCTGGTGCTTGGGGTGCCGGATGACGCAGGCGAAGTCGTGCTGATCACGCCGGACAAAGACGTCCCAACGGGCGGGAGGCTCTATTGATGAAACTACTGATCACGCGGCCCCTGCCTGACACGGTTGTCGCCGCGGCCCAAGCGCATTTTGATGTCACCGTGCGCGCCGAAACAACACCGCTCAGTCAGGATGAGCTGCGTCTTTCGCTAGCGGACTACGACGCGATCCTGCCGACACTGCGGGACGAGTATGACGCGGATGTTTTCGCCGATGTGCCAAACCCAAGGGCGCGAATTCTCGCGAATTTTGGCGTGGGGTTTAACCATATCGACGTTCAGGCCGCCGCAAAGGCTGGCATTGTTGTCACCAATACGCCGGGCGCCGTGACAGATGCCACCGCCGATATCGCGATGACGCTGATCCTGATGTCGTGCAGGCGTGCCGGAGAAGGTGAACGCATGGTGCGCGCAGGGCTTTGGGACGGGTGGCATCCGACCCAGCTGTTGGGCCAGCATGTGTCCGGCAAACGCGTCGGCATCATTGGCATGGGCCGGATCGGTCAGGCCATCGCGCGGCGCTGTCACTTCGGCTTTGGCATGGCGGTCAGCTATCTGGCACGCTCGAAAAAAGATCTGAATTATCCGGCGAAGGCACATACGACGCTTGCAGCTCTGGCGGCCGAGGTCGACGTGCTGGTTGCCGCCGTACCAGGCGGGGCAGACACTTTGCATCTGGTCAATGCCGAGACCTTCAGATCTATGAAGCCGTCAGCGCATTTCGTGAACATTTCGCGCGGCGAAGTTGTGGACGAAACAGCCCTGATCGCCGCACTCACCTCGGGCGAAATCGCCGGGGCGGGCCTCGATGTCTATGAATTCGAGCCGACCGTTCCGGACGCGCTTAAGGCGCTTGAGAACGTCACCCTGCTGCCGCATCTGGGCACCGCTGCACTTGAGGTGCGCGAGGGGATGGGGCTGATGGCGGTGGACAACCTGCGGGCGTTTGTGTCTGGCGATCCGCTGCCCAACAGGGTCTAGCTGCGTCACCCTTGACCTTTGGTCAGCCTTGCGGTGAAGTTTTCAGACTGCGAGGAGGCCTCATGCACCAGCCAGCGATTACCGGAAGCGGCGTTTTCACGCCCAGCCAGATCATCACCAACGACGAACTCGTCGTTGCGTTCAACGCCTATGCGGACAAATTCAACGCCGAGAATGCCGAGGCGATTGCCGCAGGCGAGACCGAAGCCCTGTCCCACTCCAGCGCCGAGTTCATTCTCAGCGCCAGCGGGATCGAGCAGCGTTATGTCATGGAAAAGGAAAGCATTCTCAATCCAGACATCATGTTCCCAAAGCTTAGATCGCGACAGGATAGCGAACCGGGGATCATGGCTGAAATGGCCATGGACGCCTGTGCAAAAGCGCTGGCGCAAGCGGGCCGCACAGCAGGTGAGGTCGATCTGGTGATCTGTGCCGCGTCAAATCACGAACGCGCCTATCCCGCGATTGCAGTGGAAATTCAGGATCTTCTGGGGGCAGGGGGCTTTGCCTTTGATATGAACGTGGCCTGTTCGTCGGCCACCTTTGGGCTTCAGGCCGCTGCCGACATGATCCGCGCAGGCTCGGTCAAATGCGCACTGGTCGTGAACCCCGAGATCTGCTCGGGCCACCTGGAATGGCGTGACCGTGATTGCCACTTTATTTTTGGTGATGTCTGCACTGCCACCGTTATCGAACGGGCCGAAGCCGCCAAAGGCGCGCATTTTCTGGTGCACTCCACCAAATGCGCCACGCAGTTTTCTAACAATATCCGCAACAACAACGGCTACCTGCGTCGCTCACACACCGACATGGAAGACCGCCGCGACATGCAATTCATGCAGAACGGCCGCAAAGTCTTCAAAGAAGTGCTGCCACTGGTGGTGAACCACATTCAGGGCCACCTGACAGAGGCGGGTGCCTCGGCCGACGACCTCAAACGGCTTTGGCTGCATCAGGCGAATAAATCAATGAACGATTTTATCGGTCGAAAAGTTCTCGGCCGCGTGCCCGAGGATGGCGAGCAGCCCAATATCCTGCAGGACTATGCCAATACATCCTCCGCTGGATCGATCATCGCCTTCTCGAAATTCAGCGACGATCTTCAGCCCGGCGATAAAGGCGTGATCTGTTCATTCGGTGCGGGCTATTCCGTCGGATCGGTGCTGGTCGAGCGCGCTTAGGCGTCCTCAAGGCGATAGACCGGATCCAGAACCAGCAACAGACGTGTCTCGCCCGTGCCCTCAATCGGGGGCGAGCGGTGCAGCAGGCCTGTTGGCGCATCACCCGGCCACTTTGTACCACGCAATATAATCGGGCAGCCTGCAGGCACAGACGCATATTGCGCAACCTCGCGCGCCGCGTTGCCCAACCCATATTGCGTGGACTGACCGCGATACGTGCAGACCAGCCGTGCCGTCACCGCGTCGATATGAAATTTGCGGCAGGCGTTGGTGGTAATGGGATCAAGCCTAAGGCGCAAATACGGAGCCTCCATCAAGGTTGCAAAGGCCTTGGACAGCGCGGTGATATCCTCAACAAGCCAACGGCGTGATGCAATATGCTCCGCTGAAACCTCAGGCATCAGCCTCAGGACATGCGCCGCAACCTCATCGGGTCTCAGGACAATACGCTCGTCTGGCAATTCGTCACCCGCAAGACCCGCCAGCCATTGCAGCGCCGCCTGATCGGAGGCGCGTTCATAAATCACCGCTCCGCACCGTGGCGCGCCAATGGCTGAAAACCCTGACATGGCATCGCAGCTGAAAACGGTTGCGCCAAAATCGGGCTGAGGCGAGGTTTTATGATCCAACGGCATTTGTCTTTTCCAGTGTTGCGGGCTGTGCAGGGCTATCTACACAACGTGTATGAAGATCCTTTATGTAATAACATTACATTTTTACAAAGCGCAACAATCCCCCCCAGCGCGCCTGATCTTTCTCTTGCCAAAAATATCCTGGGGTGAGGCCCATGGGCCGAGGGGCAACGCCCCTAGCTGTCGCCCACCTCATCGCGCCAGTGTTTGCGGCAGAGCGATACATAGGTCTCATTGCCGCCGATCTGCACTTGCGCGCCGTCACGGGCGGCTTTGCCATCCGCATCCCGCCGTACGACCATCGTCGCCTTTTTCCCGCAATGACAGATCGTGCGTACCTCGCGCATTTCGTCAGCCAGCGCCAACAGTGCCGCCGATCCCGGGAACAGCTCACCCCGAAAGTCCACCCGCAGGCCATAGCACATGACCGGAACCTTCAGATCATCGACCGCGCGGGCCAGTTGCCAGACCTGATCCTTGGTCAAAAACTGTGCTTCATCCAGAAATACACAGGCAAAATCGCCTTGCTCCTTGCGGGTCTCAATCTTTGCAAACAGATCAGAGTCGCCGTCAAATGTATCGGCGTCCGCGCCGATTCCGATGCGCGATGCGATCCGCCCCTGACCAGCCCGATCGTCAAATCGCGCCGTCAGCAAATAGGTTTCCATACCGCGCTCGCGGTAGTTGTGCGAGGCCTGCAACAGCACCGTCGATTTGCCGGCGTTCATGGTCGAATAGTGGAAATAGAGCTTTGCCATACCCTGCTGATAAAATGCGCGGCGGGCAAAAATCAAGCGGGAAACAGAGCGCCGGGACGGTGGCTGTCACACCGCCCCGACTCTGTCGAGCATGACGTCCGGGCAGGGCGGCGGGACAAGTCCCTGGGGATGAACACCCCCGCCCAGACAAATCGCGCGACAGCCGCGATTCCTTTCGTTGCCCGAGGCGCCTCAAAAGGAATACGCCAGTGGACGAAAAGCGTGGCTCGGGGGTCGAATGGGCTGAGCCACCTGCTTTCCGCCGCGTCTGCGATAAGGGAAGGATGACAAATCCCGGAAAACCCAATAATGGGAAAAGACATTTCTATTTCCCCTGCGTGATCGCGCGCATTGGGGTGGGCAGTAAGGGTTAAGTATGGCAGGCGTTGGCAGCTATCTGAAAAAACACACAGAGGCCTTGGTGAAAGACGTCGGCATCGAGGCCGCCTGCGACCTCACCGGCAAGTCCAAGGCGACGCTGGGGCGGTATTACTCTGACCATGACGAGCATTCAGATCGGTTCATGCCAGTAGATGCGGTTGCTGCACTCGAAGAGGCCTCGTCTTATCCGCATGTCACCTCGGCATTGGCAGAACTGAAGGGCATTTCGCTGTCTTTTGACGACCGTCGTCGCAACGAGGACAAGAAAGGCGGCATCAGCACGGATGTGATCGCGCTGAGTCAGCGGTTTGCCATGTTGATGGCCGAATATCACCAGTCGATCGAAGACGGGGTCATCACGATCAACGAAGCAAAACGCCTGTTGAAAGAAACGCTCGCGTTACAGCAGGTGTTGATTGATATGAAGCTGCACCTCGAAGATGAGGCCGGTTAAGGGCGGAAGCACCCGGCCATGTTGGCAACCGGGGTGTCAGCCAAAATATGTGGGTATGACGCACTGACGGCTTCCGCAAAGTCAGCATTACGCAAAAAACTGCGAAAGTCTCTGCGGGATTTCCCTAGGTTTTGCGGAAACTATGGCAGGGGTTCTGGCCCAATTGTCCCCAAATTGGAAACTTACGCGAAGGGATCGGTCGGATAACCGACCCCTGCAAGGTAAAGGCCCTGCGGTGGGCTGACCGGCCCACAAGCGGCGCGGTCGGCGGCTTGCAGGGCCGTGCGCACATCCTCTGGCGACCATTTGCCTGCGCCAACGCGTTCCAGCGTGCCGACAAAGCTGCGGACCTGATTGTGCAGAAACGACCGGGCGCTGACGTGAAAATGCGCCTCCAGGCCCCAAGGCATTTCGACCTGTTCTACGCGCAACTCGTCTAAAGTTTTGACTGGGCTCGCCGCCTGACAGATCGAGGAGCGGAAAGTCGTGAAGTCATGGTGCCCCAGCAGATGGTTCGCGCCCGCCTGCATTGCGTCGATATCCAGCCGGTGGTTGACCTGCCAGACCAAGCCTGCTTGATGGGTCGCCGGCGCGCGGCGCATCAGAATGCGGAACAGGTATCGCCGCTCGAGTGCTGAAAACCGCGCGTGCCAATCGTCATCGACAATCGCTGCATCGACGATCGAGACAGGGTCAGGTTTTAAATGGAAATTCAAAGCCTCGGACAGACGAAACGGCGTCCAGTCTTTTTGCAGATCGCAATGGGCGACCTGTGCCAGACCATGGACACCTGCATCTGTGCGGCCTGCGGCTGCGATCGTGTGGCTGCCGGGTTCCAGCCTGGACAGGGCGGCCTCGATTGCCCCCTGAACAGAGGGCTGATCCGCCTGTCTTTGCCATCCGGCAAAGGGCGCCCCGTGATATTCCACTTTTAGTGCGATCCGAACCATGTCTCGCCATAACGGGCGACGGGCGTGGCTTCAATCCCGAGACATGTGGCTTATGGGGAAAATTCTGCACTTTTCCCGCCGCGCTGGTGGTGCTGCCTATGGAAAAGCCCGGTCAAGCTTCATAGGTTTTCACAACAGAATGAAAGGACAGTTGTGGTCTTAACCGATCTGGCACATGAAGTGACCCGCCGCGTCGAAGCGGTTGGCGATGGTTTGAACGAAGCCCTCTTTGAGCCGGTTATCCGACTGGGTGTGACGGGGCTTGCGCGGTCCGGCAAGACCGTGTTCATCACGTCGCTGGTGGCCAGCCTGCTGGATCGCGGTCGTATGCCGCAACTGAAAGCCGTCGCCGACGGGCGCATTGTGGCAGCGTATCTTCAGCCCCAGCCGGATGTGACAGTTCCCAGGTTTGACTATGAAAACCACTACGCTGCGCTAACGGGGCCGACCCCGCATTGGCCCGAAAGCACGCGGGCTGTATCCGAGCTGCGTCTGTCGTTCAAAGTACAGCCAACGGGTCTGTTGTCGGGCTTTCAAAGCCCACGCACGGTGCACGTCGATATTGTGGACTATCCCGGCGAGTGGCTTTTGGATCTGGGCTTGCTGGATCTAAGCTATTCCGAATGGTCTAGCCGCGTTCTGACCCGGATTGAAAACCGCACCGAGGCCGCAGACTACCTCGCGCAGATCCGCGAGATTGACGCAAGCCAGCCTTTGCAGGAACCGGTGGCACAGGCGCTTGCGGCGGCGTTCACCCAGTATCTTAATGCGGCGCGG
Source organism: Cognatishimia sp. (assembly GCF_964229375.1). Classification (GTDB taxonomy): domain Bacteria; phylum Pseudomonadota; class Alphaproteobacteria; order Rhodobacterales; family Rhodobacteraceae; genus Cognatishimia. Next base: position 4,290 of record NZ_CAXREH010000006.1, on the reverse strand, counting down.
GACGCGGGGTTCTATGATTGCACACCGGGACGCTTCCTGTTGCCCGGAGATCTTGCGGGTTCTCCGGTTTTGACCTTTGCCCCGCTCGCCGACAGCCCCAAGGCCCCCCGACGGGCCCTGTGGCGCGAGATGGAACGGCGGTTTGAGGCCTATAAAGCCAAGGTCATCAAACCATTCTTCCGCGATCATTTCGCGCGGATTGACCGGCAGGTTGTGCTGGTGGATGCACTGGGTGCGATCAATCGCGGCCCGCTGGCGGTCGAGGAAATGCGCGGGGCCATGGCCGAGATACTCGACAGCTTCAGACCGGGCCGGAACGCTTTTTTAAGCCGTCTTTTGATGGGCAAGCGGGTAGAGCGCATTTTGTTCGCCGCAACCAAGGCGGATCATCTGCATCATCGCCAGCATGGGCGTTTGACAGCGATCATGGGCGCGTTGACACGTGAGGCTCAGGATCGTGCGCGGTTTGCAGGGGCCAAGGTGGATGCCATGTCGATTGCCGCTTTGCGCGCAACAGTTGAGGAAACTCTGCACCATGACGGGCGCACGCTGGACTGTGTACGTGGCACGTTGCTGGATGGCGGCAAACAGGCTGCGTTTTATCCAGGCGAGTTGCCAGAAGATCCGTCAAAGCTGTTGTCTGCGGCGCGACAGGGTAAAGCGGAATGGCTGAATGGCGACTATGAAATCATGAGTTTCGCACCCGCCGCACTATCCCTGAAGCCCGGATTTGGGCCACCGCATATCCGGCTGGATCAGGCGGCCCAGTTTCTGATTGGGGATCGCCTGTGATCCTGCGTGCGGCCCAGCCCAATGACGCCGCTGCGACAGGGGCGATCCTGACCGAATTTGTGTCCGAAACGCCCTGGATGCCCAAATTGCACACGTCCGAACAGGATCAGGGGTTCTGTCTGGCGATGATAGACCGTGGCTGGGTGCGGGTGGCCGACGCGGGAGGAGTCGTCGGTTTTATCGCGCGCAACAAGTCCGAGGTGAACGCGCTTTATGTGGCGCAGGCCCATCGCGGTCGGGGTGTGGGCGCGGCCTTGCTGCAAGAGGCGCAAAGCGCTGAGGACCATCTGACTTTGTGGACATTTCAGGACAATCTGGGTGGCCGCAGATTCTATGCCGCGCATGGGTTTTATGAGGTGTCGCGCACAGACGGGCAGCAGACGGACGAGAAACTGCCCGACGTACAGCTGGAATGGAAGAGACGCTAGATGGCAGACAACAAACCTGTACTGATCGAACTGGCCGAAGATGCGCCACAGGTTGCGGATGCACCGCAAGTTCCCGACGTGCTAGAGGCACCGCAGGGGCAGGCCATGCAAAACGTGGTCAAACTGGCCGCGCGGCGTCCGTCTGTGCTGGCACGATGGTTTTGGGGGCTGCTGGTCAGCCTGCTTCTGACTGTGGTGTCGATCTCGGCCTATAATGCGGTTCTGGGGCTGATCGCCACGACGCCGATGCTGGGCTATGGGGTCACGGCGTTGATTGGGGTGTTCACCCTTGTTTGTCTGCTGATCGCGGGCAAAGAAATACTGGCGTTTGCCAGTCTCAGCCGGGTCGACCGTCTGCATGCGCGCGCAGGCCAGGCGATGGCTGACAACGATGTGGCAGCTGCGCGCGGCGTTGCGCGTGATCTGGCAGCGCTTTATCGCAACCGTGACGAGACCTCTTGGGGACGCGCGCGACTGGACGAAGGTCTGGGGGATGCCTTTGACGCTGCCGCCGTCTTCGCCCGCGTGGATCAGACACTGATGGCCCCGCTGGACAAGGCCGCCCAACAAGAGATCGAAGCCGCCGCGCGTCAGGTTGCGACAGTGACAGCACTGGTGCCTCTGGCGCTTGCGGATTTGTTGACAGCCCTGGTGGCTAACCTGCGTATGATCCGGCGGATTGCCGAGATCTATGCCGGGCGGTCTGGCACCCTTGGCAACTGGCGTCTGACGCGTGCGGTGATGACCCATCTGGTGGCCACAGGCGCGGTTGCGGTTGGGGATGATCTGATCGGCTCGGTTGCGGGTGGGTCCGTTCTGTCGAAAGTCTCGCGACGTTTTGGCGAAGGCATCGTGAATGGCGCTCTCACAGCCCGCGTGGGCGTCGCGGCCATGGAGGTCTGCCGACCTCTGCCGTTTGAGCCGGGCAAAAGCCCACGCACCGGACAAATCGTCAAATCGGCGCTGGCTGGACTGTTTGGCAAATAGGCCCTGCGCCCGCGGCCTGTTCAAGGGGGCAATACGCGCTTTACCCTTGTGAACCCCCAGCCTATAAGGGCGCTGATGACATATATTCGTGCGATCATTATTCGAATTATATGCCCGGCGCTCTAAAACGTTGAGCCGCCGGGACAAGGCGTATGAACCACCGCGCCGCCCCCTCATGAATTCCCAGATCTGACGACCCGAAGGACGCCCCAAATGTGCGCCGATACACCAGAATACAAAGATACTCTAAGCCTGCCGAAAACCGATTTTCCTATGCGCGCAGGCCTGCCGAAACGTGAACCTCAATGGCTGGACCGTTGGGAAAAAATCGGCGTTTACGACCGCCTTCGCGAAAAGGCAGGTCGCAAGCCGTTTACGCTGCATGATGGCCCTCCTTATGCGAACGGGCATCTGCACATCGGGCACGCGCTGAACAAGACGATCAAGGATATGATCGTGCGCTCCCATCAGATGATGGGCTTTGACAGCCGCTATGTGCCAGGCTGGGATTGCCATGGTCTGCCGATCGAATGGAAGATCGAAGAGCAATACCGCAAAAAGGGCAAGAACAAAGACGCGGTGGATGTGGTCGAGTTCCGTCAGGAATGCCGCGCCTTTGCCGACAAATGGGTCGAGATCCAGCGCGAAGAATTCAAGCGCATCGGGATCACTGGCAATTGGGCCGATCCCTATCTGACCATGAACTACCATGCCGAGGCGGTGATTGCCGAGGAATTCATGAAGTTCCTGATGAACGGCACGCTTTATCAAGGCTCAAAGCCTGTGATGTGGTCTCCGATTGAAAAGACCGCATTGGCAGAGGCCGAGGTTGAATATCACGACAAAGACAGCTTCACGATCTGGGTGAAGTTCAAGGTCACAGAGCCAGCGGACCACAAACTCGCGGGCGCGCAGGTTGTGATCTGGACAACGACTCCTTGGACGATCCCATCCAACAAAGCGGTCGTCTATGGTGCGGACATTGCCTATGGGCTTTACGAAGTCACCGGCACGCCCGAGGACTGCTGGGCCAAGGTTGGCGACAAATATCTTTTGGCGGATAATTTGGCCGCAGATGTTTTCAAACGCGCCCGTCTTGAAGACGATCAGTGGACTCGTGTTGCCGATGTTCCTGCCTCTGATCTTGAGGGCATTGGTCTGACCCACCCATTGCATGGCGCCGAAGGCGGCAATGGCGAGTGGGACGACATCCGCGATTTCCGTGCCGCTGATTTCGTGACCGACACCGAAGGCACCGGCTTTGTGCATTGCGCCCCGTCCCACGGGATGGAGGAATTTGAACTCTATCGTGACCTTGGGATGCTTGAGCAGGTCATCACCTACAACGTGATGGACGACGGCGCGTTCCGCGCGGATCTGCCGTTCTTTGGCGGCAAATACATCCTCTCCCGCAAGGGCGGCGAGGGCGATGCGAACAAGACCGTGATCGACAAGCTCGCCGAAGTCGGCGGGTTGCTGGCGCGTGGCAAGATCAAGCACAGCTATCCGCATTCCTGGCGGTCCAAAGCACCGATCATCTATCGCAACACGCCGCAGTGGTTTGCTTCGGTAGATCGTGCCGTGGGAGATGGCCAGGACGAGATGGGCACATCGATCCGCGAACGCGCGCTGCGCTCGATTGACGAGCTGGTGAAGTGGACGCCACAAACGGGTCGGAACCGTCTGTATTCCATGATCGAAGCCCGCCCTGACTGGGTTCTGTCCCGCCAGCGCGCCTGGGGTGTGCCGCTGACCTGTTTCACCAAGAAGGGCGCTCTGCCGACAGATGCGGACTTCCTGCTGCGCAACGAGACTGTGAACCAGCGTATCGTCGCGGCGTTTGACGCTGATGGCGCAGACGTCTGGTACACCGACGGGTTTAAGGAAAAGGTCCTTGAGGGCGTCGTAGATCCGGCTGAATACGAGCAGGTCTTTGACGTGTTGGACGTGTGGTTTGACTCAGGTTCTACCCACTCTTTCGTGCTGCGCGATCGTGAGGATGGTACCGAGGACGGTATTGCGGATGTCTATATGGAAGGCACCGACCAGCACCGCGGCTGGTTCCACAGCTCGCTGTTGCAGG
>NZ_CAXREH010000005.1:0-14830 GCF_964229375.1 Cognatishimia sp. | reverse complement strand
TATAGTTCTCGGCGATCTCCATGGCGATGGCGTTGAAACGGTCGACTTTGGCTTTCTTCTCGGCCACGCCCAGCATGACGTTTTCACGCACAGACAGGCTCTCGTCCAGCTGAGGCTCCTGCGGCAGATAGCCGACCTTGGCGCCCTCAGCAGACCAGGCCTCGCCAGTGAAGTCTTTGTCGAGCCCCGCCATGATCTTCATCAGGGTCGATTTACCCGCGCCGTTGACGCCGACGACGCCGATTTTCACGCCGGGCAGGAAGCTTAGGTGGATGTTTTCAAAGCATTTCTTGCCGCCGGGGTAGGTCTTGGACACACCCTGCATGTGATAGACGTATTGATAGGCTGCCAGTGTCGGGCTCCGAGGCTAAAGGGATTCTGTGGCGCGAAATGCGCGTCAGAGGGGGTGATAGCGGATGGGGTGGGGGATGGCAAATGGGGGTTTATCATTCGATTGGTTGGAGCTAACTTCAACGAATTGTTGTTGAAAGGATTTTTTTATGGCCACTGGTCGCCGAATTAAGTTTTCTGTTCTGAATGTAGTTGCGCAGCCACATCCACCTGGCATTTATCGTAGTGTTTTTGAGCGTGCCGCTGGTGTCGGGGTAAAATTTTGGGGTGATCAGTACGTTGCGCTTTCCCCAATTAGTTCGAGCCGAAATGGTGTTTTCACTGGTCGCATCGCCGTGTGGACGCAAGTCGACAAGAATTCAGACGTGATCAAATTGGATGAGTTTGAGCAACTAGCACTTCGCGATAGCGAAGTTTCTTTGCCCAATAATATTGGACTAAATAGCCGTATTTTTGAGTATGCTTTTAATGAATCCAAGCATCTCATGTATGTCGAACAACAAAACGAAGACAAAAAATATCTGTCACCCAAGCGTGCCGAACTAGCCGTTCATAGGATCCTTGGTCAGCTCAATTTTACCGATGTTGAAGAAGTTAGAGTACAAATAGTCCCTGAAGCAGACTCCGTCGAACGCGTGCTTTCGGTACCACGACTCAAAAGGGTGGAAATGCGAGTATTTCGCCCAAATCCAGATGAATTGGACGATCAAGCCAATGCTCTTTTGGACGAGTTGCAAGAACAAGGGATACAACGTACTGATATCGCATTGGCAAAAGCGCCTGGAGTGGACACAATTGTTCTGAATGCTCGGAATAAACTTCTCGCAAAGATCGCGGCTTTTAACGGTTATGTAAGGTCGTTCGGTCGTACTGAAGGAGGCAAGACAATCGAAGCTTCCACTAAGGATCATGCGAAGGTAGTCTCTGTTGAAGCTGATCCCGATAAATCAACGATTGCACAAGCACGCTATGTCGCAGGAGAATGAAAAAGAGAGCACAAATTACTTCCAAATATATTGGAGGCTGTATGGCGGTTGGCCTGCGTTGCTGTCTTCGAAGTACTTGTGGTTTTCGGTCATATTCTCAGTTGTTTGCAGCCCTCTTTGGACAAGTGAAGAAGATGGCGAAAGGCCGTGGGCAAGTGCTGCGGTTGAAATCATCCCAAGCTTAATGGCGTTCTCGCTCGGTGCTATGGCTATTCTGTTGGCGTTTTCAAACGAGCGATTTATGGAGAAGGTGCAGGAGAAAGGGAAGGCGAAATCACTTTATATGCTCGCTACAGCAAGTTTTTTTCATTTCATTTTACTTCAAACAATCAGTCTATTTTGTGTAATTTTGTTGCAGGCTTATACGGTTCACTTTATTTCGGCGATCGGATTTTTCTTCATGATTTACGGAATGTGTGTCGCTGTTTCGACTGCGGGAATTTTGCTTCGTATGGCTCAAATCTTTAACTTGCTAGCGGCTATTCCAAAAAAGTGAATACGTACCCGGGGTCTGGCGCTCCCCTTCGAGGTGATGTCACTTTCTAATCTAACCACTTCTCAAAAAACAAATCCGGATAGGGATCGTCGTTAAACCGCTCGATCTCGACCCAGCCAAGCTTCTCATAAAGCCGCGCCGCCTCGGGCAGGGCGGAATTTGTATCCAGCCGCAGGACCTTGATGCCCAAGTCCCGCGCGGCCGCATCACAGCGCTCCATCAGGCGGGTCGCGAGGCCCAAGCCCCGCGCGGCCTCCGACACCCAGAGCCGTTTGATCTCGGCCTGCCCGTCGCCCCAGCCTTTGAGCCCCACACAGCCCAAGGCCACCCCGTCTGACATCGCCACAAAGAACGCGCCCTTGGGGGCGATCATGTCAGCGGCCTCGGGGTCTCGGGACAGGTTGACGTCAAAGCCACGCTCAAAGCGGCGTTCGAGTTCGGCGTAATATTGGCCGAGGCACCAGACGGCGGCCTCATCGCGCGGGTCACATTCCACCAGCGTGACGCGGTCTTTGGCAAAGGTCGAGGCAATCAGATCCATTGCATTCAGCAGCGCCTCTTGCGCCTTGGAGCGGGACACGAGGGTTTCGGCCTGCACATTGGACAGGCGGTCATAGTCCTGCCATTCCGCGTGGCCTTGGGCGGTCAGATGCGCCACGCGGCGGCGGGCATCCTCGGGATCAGGCGCGAGGGTCAGCAGGCCTTCGTCCTCAAGGCCTTTCAGGATGCGGCTGAGGATGGCTTTGTCGAGGTTAAGCTCGCGGCGAAGCCCCGCAACGTCTCCGCCGTAATGGCCGACGGCATGCAGCACACGGGCGACGCCAAGGGGGCGGCCTTTGCCAAGGAACGAGGTCTCCAGCGCGCCGACCTCGGTGGTGACGGCGCGAAAGAAACGGCGGATGCGGGCGATGTCTTGGTTCTGCATATGGTTGACTTATGTCAACTAAATTTAGGACGCAAGAGGGGCGTTGAAATTTTGCAAAGGCCGGGTGGACATTCTGGGCGATGCTCTCTCTATTTGGCGACGATGAGGAAACGCGTGACATATCTGACGGCGGGCATGACCGTTGGGCTTCTTGGCGGATCGTTTGACCCGCCGCATGCGGGGCATGTGCACATCACGCGCGAGGCGCTGAAGCGGTTTGGTTTAGATCGGGTCTGGTGGCTGGTGTCGCCCGGCAATCCTTTGAAAGAACACGGACCCGCGGCGCTTGAGCGTCGCATGGCGGCGGCGCGCGCAATCATGCAGCATCCCCGCGTCACGATCAGCGATTTTGAGGCACGGGTGGGCACGCGGTACACGGCGGAAACGCTGGCGCAGCTGCAGGCGCGCTATCCAGGTGTGCGGTTTGTGTGGCTGATGGGCGCAGATAACCTGGCGCAGTTTCATCGCTGGAAAGACTGGCAAACCATCATGGAGCGCTTTCACGTCGGCATTCTGGCGCGCCCCGGCGACCGGGTGGCTGCGCGCACCGCCAAAGCCGCAGCGATCTATGACTTCGCCAAGATCCCGGGGCGTCAAAGCCGTCGATTGGTGCAGTCTCCTACGCCTGCGTGGTGTTTCGTCAATGTTCCCATGATCGATCTCAGCTCTAGTGACATCCGCGCCAAGGGCGGCTGGGCGTCGCGCTGATATCACATTATCTTTTGTATAGGTTAACCGCACTTGCGTGCTTCAAGCTCTTGTGGCTTGCTTGAGGCTGGGGAAATTTTTACCGCTTGGTTATGTTGACGCATTTTTCAAAACGCGCGTTTCTGACGAGTCTGCTTGGGTTTGCGGCGACCGCTTCTTTGGCGGAGGCGCCTGCGACGTCTGTCCGGCCAAAGCTTCGCCCGATCTCGGTGAAAATTCGCGGTGATGTGCCGATACCAGACGCGATTGAACAGGCGAAACTGGGCGGTAAGACCGGCGTGGCGGTTGTGGATCTGGCTTCTGGCAAGCTGCTGGAGAGCCATGGTGCGAAAGACAAACTGCCCCCAGCCAGCGTCGCGAAATCCATCACCGCACTTTATGCGCTGGACACCTTGGGTCCAGATTATCGTTTCAAGACGCGGGTTGTGGCCAATGGGGACGTGCAGGATGGCGTTCTGAACGGTGATCTTATTCTTGTCGGCGGCGGCGATCCGACGCTGGATACAGATGACCTGAATGCGCTTGCCCAAGCGACCGCCGCACGCGGGATCACGCGGATTACCGGACGCTTTCTGGTCTATGGCGGCGCCTTGCCGTCGGTTGAATCCATTGACGGCGGCCAGCCTGTGCATGTGGGGTATTCCCCCTCTGTGTCGGGCATTTGTTTGAACTTTAACCGTGTGTTCTTTGAATGGCGCAATGGGGCTGATGGGCTGTCAGTGTCTATGGATGCCCGCAGCGAGCGCCTGCGTCCGCCGGTGCGCTCGGTGCGTGTCGTGCTCGATCCACGCGCGGCTCCGATCTATGAGTATCGGCGCGGGTCAGGCGTCGAAGAATGGTCTGTGTCGCGCCCCGCGCTGGGCGGCAACGGAGGCCGTTGGCTGCCCGTGCGACAGCCCGAAATCTATGCAGGCGAAGTGTTTCGCTGGTGCGCCGCGCAGCATGGGTTGCGTCTGCCGCAAGGTAAGAAATCATCGTCCCGCCCCAAGGGGAACGTGGTTGCATTGCATCAAAGCGCTCCTCTGGCTGACCTGTTGCGGGGAATGTTGAAGTTTTCAACCAACCTGACGGCCGAAACCATCGGTCTGACCGCGACAGCGCAACGTGGCGTCTTTGCTGCGTCGCTCAGGGCCTCTGGCCGCGAGATGGAAAAATGGGCCAGCACGCAGTTGGGTATAAAAGGCGCAAAATTCGCAGACCACTCTGGCTTAAGTGACGCCTCGCGGATGCAGGCGGGCGAAACCGCGCTGGGGCTGGCGCGCGCGGAAAGTTCCAAACGCCTGCGGCCCTTGATGAAAGAGATCGTACTCAAGGATCCCGCAGGTAAACCTGACAAAGCCCATCCGATCAAAGTGCATGCCAAAACCGGGACATTGAACTTCGTCAGCGGCCTGGCGGGGTATATGCACACCGAGGATGGTCGCGTCATGGCCTTTGCGGTCTTTTCAGCCAACGAGTCCGTGCGTCGCAAGCTGTCACGCGCACAGCGCGAGCGGCCCGAAGGAGCACGCGGCTGGAACCGGCGGGCGCGCCAGTTGCAACAGGTGATGATCGAGCGCTGGGGGCGTATTTTCTCGGGCTAGTGTATTTTTCGGAATTTTCAGCAGAAGTCTTCGGGAAAATTGATCCTTTGCAAGGTTATCCTGCTTTGCTAAACCCCGCCCGTTCGGGGTGGTCCCGAACACCGGTCGCAGCCTACCCGGTTTGCTAAAACAAGGATCAGTTATGAAGACACTTGTTATCTGCTCTGGCGGATTGGACTCAATCACGCTCGCCTATAAGGTCGCCAAGGAACGCGAACTTGTGGGCCTTTTGTCGTTTGACTACGGCCAGCGCCACAAGAAAGAAACAGACTACGCCGCACGCGCAGGCGAGGCCTTGGGCGTGCCGCACGATTTGATTGATATGCGCCACATCGGTGCGTTCCTGTCGGGTTCTGCGCTGACCGATGATGTGGATGTGCCAGACGGCCATTACGCCGAAGACAATATGAAAGTGACAGTGGTGCCCAACCGCAACGCGATCATGCTGGCGGTGGCCTTTGGGGTCGCTGCGGCAAAGAATGCCGATGCTGTGGCAACTGCGGTGCATGGGGGCGATCACTTTATCTATCCGGATTGCCGTCCTGGCTTTATTGATGCCTTTCAAGCGATGCAGAACCAGGCATTGGACGGCTATGCCGACGTCACGCTCTATACGCCTTTCGTCAATATCTCGAAGGCCGATATCGTCACCGAAGGCGTGAAGGCGGGTGCCCCGTTTGCTGACACCTGGTCCTGCTATAAGGGCGGCGAGAAACACTGCGGGCGTTGCGGCACCTGCGTCGAGCGGCGCGAAGCCTTTCATCTGGCCGGTGTCGACGATCCAACCGACTACGCGGATCCGGACTATTGGAAATCAGTCGTGGAGAGCCACTGATGTATCGTATTGGCAAAGAATTCTATTTCTCGGCATCGCACCAACTCAAGGGTCTGCCCGAGGGCCATCCCTGCACCAACCTGCACGGGCACAACTATATCGTAACCCTCGAACTCGCTTCGGCCGATCTGGACGAGGTGGGTTTCATCGTTGACTTCAAAGAGCTGGATGCCCTCAAGCACTGGATCGATACGACGTTGGACCATAAGCACCTGAATGATGTGTTTGAGGTGGACAATGTCTCGACCGAGTGGCTGTGCAAAGTGATCTATGACTGGTGTAAGGAACGCTGGTCCCAGACAAGCGCGGTCAAGATTCAGGAAACGCCCAAGATCTGGGCCGAGTACCGCCCGTAATGCTGCGGATCGCCGAGATCTTTGGCCCTACAATTCAGGGCGAGGGCGCCGTGATCGGCCAGCCCACGGTCTTTGTGCGGGCCGGTGGCTGTGACTATCGTTGCTCGTGGTGTGACAGCCTGCATGCAGTAGACAGCGAATACCGTCATACCTGGGCCAAGATGAGCGCCGCCGACGTTATGACCGAGGTCGAACGCCTGTCGGGCGGTATCCCGTTGACGGTCTCTCTGTCCGGCGGCAATCCAGCCATTCAGGATTTTGCCGAGCTGATCGCTCTTGGGCGTGCCAAAGGGTATGAATTTGCCTGCGAGACCCAAGGGTCCGTGGCGCGCAGCTGGTTCGCGGATCTCGCGCCATTGATCCTGTCACCTAAGCCGCCGTCATCGGGCGAAACCGTCGACTGGGACGCTTTTGATGCCTGTATTCAGGCCTCAGGGCAGGCGGATGTGGTGATGAAAATCGTCGTCTTTGACGACACAGATTACGTCTGGGCAAAAGACGTCGCCGCGCGTTTTCCGGACCTGCCGCTCTATCTACAGCCCGGCAACCACACCCCGCCGCCACCTGATGCCGAAGATGCCCAGATCGATATGGACGGGATCATGCGCCGGTACGAGTGGCTGATTGACAAAACCCTGGCGGACCAATGGTACACAGTGAAAATCCTGCCGCAGCTGCATGTCCTGGTCTGGGGCAACAAGCGCGGCGTCTGAAGGAGCAAGACGATGTCTGACAAATCTATCTATGAAAACCTGACGCAGCTGGGCAGCAAAACCGAATTGCCGCAAACCCCCGAAGAGGCGGTGATGGAGCGCGTGCCCAATCCGCAGAAGGGCACGGACTACGCTGTACGTTTCACCGCGCCAGAGTTTACCTCGCTGTGTCCCCTGACAGCGGCGCCAGATTTTGCCCATATCGTGATCGATTATGTGCCGGGCGACTGGCTGGTGGAAAGCAAGTCGCTCAAACTTTTCCTAGGTTCTTTCCGCAACCACGGCGCGTTTCACGAGGATTGTTCGGTGACCATCGGCAAACGCATCGAAGAGCTGCTCGCGCCCAAATGGCTGCGTGTCGGCGCCTATTGGTATCCGCGCGGCGGCATTCCAATTGACGTCTTCTACCAGACCGGTCCCGAACTGCCGGGCGTCTGGATCCCAGAGCAGGGTGTGCCGACCTACCGCGGACGCGGTTAGGTCTTTCTCTTGCTCTAAATATCCCGGGGGGTGAGGGCCGTCTTGCAAAAGCTTGAAAAGCTTTTGAGGCCCGATCGGGGCAGAGCCCCTTTCCCTGCCTTAGCTTACATGCGCCAGTGTCATGTGGCGCGCACGCGAGCCGCGCTCGATCGCGGCAGCGTGCAGACGGTCGATTTTCAGCTCATAACGCATCTCTTCCAGCAACCGCAGCTCGCCTTCATAAATGTGGCCATCGGATGCGGCCACATCACAGGCCAGCGCATAGGCCGTTTCATTCAGACCTTCGGGCAGGTTGTCGCGGATCAACCCAAACAGTGCGGCAATGCCGTCTTCTTGTTCAAACAAGTCATAGACCGTCTGGCTGACTGTGGTGATCCGGTCGATGTCGTAATCCGCAAAGATCGGCAGGTTGTTCACCGCGTTCTGAATATTGACCAGTTCCGATGTGCGAATAGTGGCATCCGAGGCAGAGACGGCCACCATCATGGCAACAAGGCAGTCTTGCGGGGTCAACGGGTGGGGGGTCTCTTCGGTCATTGCTCTGCGGCCTTTGGAAATGCTTAATTTAAGGCAAGAATAGGTAGCGCGGTGTCAGAGGGCAAGCGGGGATCCTGTTGTTCTAGAGGATCGACTGGGGGATCGATGCGGGCGGGCCATGTGATTTGTGGTATTTGGCCCATTGCCCCGCGGTGGGAACTTGTTTTCGTTGACCTTCGCGCCTGCAGCACCTAGGAAGCCGCGTCGCCTTGCACGAGGTAAGGCGGGTTAAAAATTCGGAGAAACACATGTCTGATCTGCGCGATGCTGCGATGAGTTCAAAAGCCTGGCCCTTTGAAGAAGCGCGCCGCTTGCTCAAACGCTATCAAAAGGGCGCGCCTGAGAAGGGATATGTGTTGTTTCAAACCGGCTATGGTCCGTCAGGCCTGCCGCATATCGGCACGTTTGGCGAAGTGGCGCGCACCACAATGGTTCGCCGTGCGTTTGAACAGATTTCTGATATCCCAACCAAGCTGATCTGTTTTTCAGACGACATGGACGGGTTCCGCAAAGTGCCAAGCAACTTGCCGATGCAAGACGAGCTGGCCGAGGATCTGCACCTGCCCCTGACTAAAGTGCGTGACCCATTTGGCACCCACGAAGGCTTTGCCCAGCACAACAACGCACGTCTGTGCGCGTTTCTGGACAGCTTTGGCTTTGAGTATGAATTCGCCAGCGCGACCGATTACTACAAAAGCGGCAAGTTTGACGAGATGTTGCTGACGGCTTTGGCGCGGTTTGACAAAATTCAGGAAATCATGCTGCCCACCTTGGGTGCCGAGCGTCAGGCGACCTATTCTTGCTTCCTGCCTGTGTCACCCAAAACCGGCCACGTTCTGCAAGTGCCGACGCTTGAGCGCAATGTGGAAAAAGGCACGATCGTCTATCAAGAGCCTGACGGGGAAAAGGTCGAGATCCCGGTAACCGGCGGCAATGTCAAAATGCAGTGGAAGCCTGACTGGGCAATGCGCTGGGCCGCGCTGGAAGTGGACTATGAGATGTCGGGCAAAGACCTGATTGACTCGGTCACGCAGTCCTCCAAAATTTGTCGCGCGCTGGGCGTGCGCCCGCCTGAGTCCCTCAGCTATGAGCTGTTTAACGACGAACAGGGTCAGAAGATTTCCAAATCCAAGGGCAATGGCCTGTCGATGGAAGAGTGGCTGACCTATGCCGCGCCGGAGTCTCTGCAGTACTTCATGTACCAAAAGCCAAAGACCGCGAAGCGTCTGTATTTTGACGTGATTCCAAAGGCGGTGGATGAGTATCACCAACAGCTGCGTGCCTATCCGGGGCAGGACGAAAAGGGCAAGCTGAACAATCCGGTGTTCCATATTCATGGCCACAACGTGCCTGCGTCTGACATGTTGGTACCCTTTGCGATGCTGTTGAACATCGCGAGCGTGTCTTCGGCAGAGGACAATGAGACGCTCTGGGGTTTCATCAACAAATACGCGCCGGATGCGACGCCCGAGACTCATCCGAATATGGATGACGCGGCAGGGTTTGCGGTGCGGTACTTCAATGATTTCGTCAAACCGACCAAAACCTATCGTGCGCCAACAGATGGTGAGCGCACTGCGTTGCAGGCCCTGGCGGATGCGTTGAAAAGCCCAGAGGCGGCGTTGGCGGCGATTGCAGCCAAGAACGAAAAGATGGGCCGTGATGACGCTTTGCCCGAGGTGGATTTCGCAGATGACGAATTCCTGCAGTCCGTGGTCTTTGCCATCGGCAAGCTGCATGATTTCGAACCGCTGCGCGATTGGTTCACCGCGATTTACGAAGTGCTTTTGGGTGCAAGCCAAGGTCCGCGGTTTGGTGGCTTTATCGCGCTGTATGGCGTGGAAGAGACCATCGCCTTGATCGAGAGCGCCTTGGCGGGCGAGCTGGTCTAGAGGGGCGATGCGCCCCTCTTTTTCCTAGCAACTAGCAACAGGACGCGGATGCCCCACAGCAACTGGCTGTGGGCGCATATCGCTGCGCTGCTTTGCAGGTGGCGCCGTCTTCGGACAAATGCATGCGCACCTGACCTTCTGACCAGATCGGTGCCGAGGGAATATATCTGCGCAGCCCGTGGTTGCCGGGTGCGAATTCAAACGACACCTCGCCTTGTGCGAGGGTGGGCACTGCCGTCAGGCTGTGCTCTAAAATCTTGGCGCTTTTGCCTGAGGACAAAGGGACGCCCGATTGCCCGTCCAGCAGTTGTATCTGAACCTCACGCCATGACGATGTCGCGCCGCCACAGTCTATGCTGTTGATATCAAGGGATTTCAGCTCTGTGATGTGATAGCCCGCCCCGATTTCGCCTTCGGTGGTTGTAAAGATCAAAGGGGCCTCGGCAGGCATGTCGTGCAGGGCATCGAGAAAGTCTTGCAGGGTCATGGGGTCACTTTCATTTCAATGATTCTTGAATTATATAATCCGTGAATGCTCTATATTTCAAGAGGTGTTGAAATATGAATGAATCCCAGGTGATTGAAGCCTTCGCGGCCCTGTCCAATCAAACCCGGTTGCAGGTGCTGCGTCAGCTGGTTGAGGCCGGACCTGACGGGATGCTGGCAGGCGACGTGGCAACGGCCGTCGGCGCAAGCCCATCACGCATGTCGTTTCATCTGTCGACATTGCAAGCGGCCGGCATCGTCACATCAGAACGCCAAAGCAGGCAGATGATCTATCGCGTCAATTTTCAAGCGATCGGCGATGTTATGCGGTTTTTGCTGCAGGATTGCTGCAAGGGGAACGCGACGGTGCAGCGCTGTTGCGCCCCCTAAGGCTGGCCGAAGTGGTCAATCGCGCTAGCTTTGGGTCAGGAGGACAAGCCATGCGGACATTCTTTGCCATTCTCTTCAGCCTTTGGGCCAGCGTTTCCGTCGCACAAGAGACCGACATACAGGCGGTGATCTCGCAACAGATTGCTGCGTTTCAGCAGGACGATTTCGAGCAAGCCTTTACCTATGCCAGCCCGAATATTCAGGGGTTCTTTGGCACGTCTGATCGGTTCGGTCAGATGGTCACCAGCGGTTATCCAATGGTGCATCGCCCGGATTCCGTGCGGTATCTGGAGTTGCGCGAAATTGCAGGAAACCTCTGGCAGCGCGTGATGATCACCGACCCTAAAGGGGTGATCCACTTGTTGGATTATCAGATGCAGATGATTGACGGCATGTGGCGTATCAACGGCGTTCAAATTCTGCCCAAACCCGGCGAGACGGCCTAGTCTCGCCCCAATGGACGCAACACCTTCGTGCGCGCTTTTGAGCGAAGCTTAACGTCTGTTTCCCACCTTTCCCCGCAACGGGCTACGGCCCATTGGCCGAGGGAAAGGGACGTCGATGAACAAGGCTATCACCGAAGGATTGCAACTGATGCCACCCCCCTTCGCAGAGGGGCTGGGGCAATGGTCACGCGGAGATGGAACGCCGGGGTCTGACACCTATGACGGTGCTGCAGATGCGGCATTTGTGCCGGCGGATGCGGATTTCGGCGGCTGTCTGGAGCTGCAAAAAACCGAGTCGACGCAGCGTCTGCGCTATATGGGGCAAACGCCGCTTCAGGCAGGGTGTTATCTTCAGATCAAAGCGCGCGTAAAGGCGGTGTCTGGCAACCTGCCAACTGTGCGCGTGGCGGCCTGGGCGGGTGCATCAGGCGGCGCGCAGGTGCTTGGCCTGACCGAAGTTGGTCCGACCGAAACACTGACGTCCTATGGCGATATTGTCGAAGTCAGCGCCATTTTGGGCGCGGGGCAGCGTGGTGGCGTTGATTTGGTCTGGGGCACTGCGCCGACCTATGCCCATATCGGACTGGACCTCACAGGGCCAAGCGGCGGCGTCGTGCGGATCGATGATCTGGAAGTGGTCGACATCACCTCGGCGTTTCTGCGAGACATGATGTCGATGGTGGACGTGCGGGATTTTGGCGCAATTGGAGACGGAGTGACGGATGATACCGCGGCGTTTCAGGCAGCGAATGCGGCTGCCAACGGGCGCACAGTATTGGTTCCATCGGGCACGTTCCTTTTGAACGGAGGCATGACGTTCACCGAAAAAGTGCAGTTTGAGGGCACCGTGACCATGCCATCCTCTGCCATTTTTGCGCTGACCAAGTCCTTTGACTTGCCGACCTATATCGAGGCCTTTGGCAACGAGCAGCTTGCCTTTGAAAAGGCCTTTCAAGCGCTGTTTAACAATTCGGATCACGAGTCCCTGGATCTGGGCGGACGCCGTATCACGATCACACAGCCGATCGATCTGCAGGCGATCGTGCCCAACATCACCAGCTTCGCGCAGCGCCGCCATATTCTGAACGGTCAGTTTCAGGTGACCGGCGACACGGCGTGGGAAAGCGAAGTCGTGACGTCTTCGGCGAGCTACTCGGCCAGCAATGCGCGTGTTTTGTCGGGTGTTGGCAATATCGCAAACATTCAGCCCGGTGCGCGTGTGACGGGCAATGGGGTGGGTCGCGAGATCTATGTCTTAGACACCAACCTTGCCACGCAGGAAGTGACCCTGTCCAAGCCTTTGTTTGACGCGGAGGGCACGCAGGTTTTCACCTTTACGCGGCACAAATATGTTCTGGATTTCTCAGGCTTTACCAAGCTCACGCGCTTTGTGATGTCCGATATTGAAATCATCTGTTCGTCGCGCGCCAGCGGTGTGCTGCTGCCGCCGTCAGGTTTGGTGTTTCATATGAAAGACTGTTGGATCAACCGCCCGCTGGACAAGGCGATCACCAGCCACGGGACGGGCTGTCAGGGCATGTTGATCGACAGGTGCAACTTCATCAGCGACGAGGGATCGCGTCTGGCGCAGGACCGGATCGGGATCGTGCTGAACACCAACGCAAATGACGTCAAACTGCGCAACAACCGCGCCACGCAATTCCGTCACTTTGCCGTTCTGGGCGGGTCGAACTCGACGGTGATCGGCAACCACTTCTTTCAGGGCGATGGCGCGACGGCGGGATTGCGAACCGCAGGGATCTTGATCACCACCAGCTATTGCTCGACCACGATTACGGGCAACTACATCGACAATTGCTCGATTGAATGGAGCAACGAACACAGTGCGAGCCCCGATTTCACCGGTGGGTTTTCCTTTGCTGCGATGAACATCACAGACAATGTGTTTCTGTGCAGCAACGTCGCGCCGTGGTTTGGGTTTGTGTCGATCAAACCCTTTGGGACAGGTCACTTCATTGGTGGTCTGACGGTGACGGGCAATAAATTCCGGAGCCTTGAGACCAATATCGATCAGGTCGACGTCGTCGATACCACTTTCGCTCCGCTGGATATGACACGGGGCAAAGACGTGCTGTTTGAAGGCAACACGTTCCACAGGATCAACGTGCCCACCTATAATCCGCTACGGGTCGATCACGACCAAAATACAGCCGCCAGCACTTGGGTTGTGGACACTGGCGGGCAATTGCCATTCGGGGGCCGTGCGCGCCGGTGTGACTCTGTGGTTGCCACCTCGCGCTTGCGCACGGCGGCCAATGTCACGCGGTGGGCGACGCCTTATGTGGATCTGCAGCAGGGCAGCAATGGCGATCAGCTGTATCTGAACTGGGATGAGCCGCTGTCGGGTGATGTGTCTGTGCGGGTGTCGATGACCTAGGCCTAGCGCCAGAACGCCATCCACTCGATCATCTGCGCGAATTCGCGTGCCAGAAGCAATGCGCCCGCGCCGTCCAGCCAGATCTGGTCAGCGATCAAGGCGAGCACGATCAAGATGCCAAGCACAAGAGCGATCGTATTGGTCATAATTGAAAACGCCCCCGCGTTTGCCTGCATAATCGGTATGCAATAGCGAACCCGGGGGCGCAAGTTTTCTAAGCGGTGGGGATCAGATCATCTGGCCCATTTTGGCCGCGACATCCGCCATACGTGCCGAGAAGCCCCATTCGTTGTCATACCATGCCAGAACGCGCACGGTGCGGCCGCCAACGACCTTGGTTTGGTCCGGTGCGAAAATAGAGCTGTCGGTGGTGTGGTTGAAGTCAACCGAGACCTTTGGCGCAGGGTCATAGGCCAGCACGCCCTTCATGGCACCTTCGGCGGCTTCGCGTACGACTTCGTTCACATCGTCGATGGTCACATCCTTTGAGGCCACGAAGGTCAGGTCAACGGCCGAAACATTCGGGGTCGGGACGCGCATCGCGGTGCCATCGAGCTTGCCTTTCAGGTCGGGCAGAACCTCGCCCAACGCTTTGGCGGCGCCGGTGGACGTTGGGATCATCGCCATGGCGGCCGCACGGGCGCGGTAGAGATCATCGTGGCGGCGGTCGAGGGTTGGTTGATCGCCCGTGTAGCTGTGGATGGTTGTCATCAGGCCGTTTTCGATGCCGATGCCCTGATGCAGAGCCTTGGCCAAAGGTGCCAGACAATTGGTTGTGCAAGAGCCGTTCGAGATCACATTGTCATTGGCTTCGAGCAGGTTGTCGTTCACGCCGAATACGATGGTTTTCTGAACGTTTTTCGCGGGGGCTGAAATCAGGACTTTCTTTGCGCCGCGCTCGCGGTGTTTGACCGCCTTGTTGCCGTCGTTGAATTTGCCGGTGCATTCCAGAACGACGTCAACGCCTGTCCAGTCCAGCTCGTCCATGTCATAGGTCGAGAACATGCGGATCGGGCCTTGGCCCACGTCCATGGTGCCATTCTGTACGACGACGTCATTCGCGAAACGGCCGTGGACCGAGTCATACCGGATGAGGTGCGCTGCGGGTTCGATTGGGCCGGTTGCGTTGATCTTGACCACTTGTACGTCGTCGCGCGCAGCTTCTGCGATGTGCATCAGGGTGCAGCGCCCGATCCGGCCAAATCCGTTGATCCCTACGGTGACGGTCATGCCATGTCCTCTCGAATG
>NZ_CAXREH010000004.1:0-28713 GCF_964229375.1 Cognatishimia sp. | reverse complement strand
TGAAAAAGAAAACGCCGGGCAAGACCCGGCGTTTCTTGTTTTTAGCGTCCCATCGACCACCAACCGCGCCGCTTTGGCTTGGCGGGTTTGTCAGCCTCTGGTTCTGGTGCAGGCTCTGCTGCCGCCTCAACCACAGGCTCTGGTTCCGGCTGCGGCTCAGGCTCTGCAACCGGTGCCTCGGTAGCGGCCTCAGGCGCTTCCACTGCAACATCCTCGGCTACAGCTGTTTCTTCAACAGTCTCACTTGCCTCTTCAGACGAAGCCTCTTCGGCAACAGGCGCGGCAACCTCAGCTTCGGCCTCTGGCGCATCGGCCGGTGCGTCTTCTTGGGGCGCAGCAGCAGGCTTCTTACGGCTGCGTGAGCGGCTTTTCTTTGGCTTTGGCGACTCTGTCTCAGCTTCGGCGTCAGCGTCCGAAGTCGGCCCAGCGTCTTCGCCAGCGACCTCGTCCTCGCCTGTGTCACCGTCTTCGCTTGCATCCGCCGCGTCAGACTGACCCTCGGCTCCTTCACCTTTGGGCTTGCGACGGCGACGACGGCGGCGACGTTTCTTAGGCTTCGCCTCTTCGTCTTCTTGTGTCTCGTCGACGATTTCTGCGTCTTCGATATCCTCGTCAATCTGATCCATCAGCGAGGCATCCGCAGAGACCACAGATTCTGTGGGCTCTGGCACGATCCGTGTCGCGGTCTTCAGTTTTTCTAGCGTGAAGTCAGGCGAGATCAGCGCAGGATCCGCTTCGATGCGAACCGACAAGCCATAGCGCGCTTCGATCTGCGCCACATGCTCGCGTTTCTGGTTCATGATGTAGTTCACGATGCCAACAGGCGCCTTCACCAAAACCTCACGAGAGCGACGGCGGGTGCCTTCTTCTTCGATCTGGCGCAGAATGGTCAGGGCGAGGTTGTCATCCGAGCGGATAAGCCCCGTGCCGTGACAATGCGGACATGGCTGTGTGGTGGCCTCGATCATACCCGGGCGCAGACGCTGGCGCGACATTTCCAACAGACCAAAGCCAGAGATCCGGCCCACCTGAATACGCGCACGGTCGGTTTTCAGCTTATCTTTCAGACGCTTCTCGACCGCGTTGTTGTTCTTGCGCTCGTCCATGTCGATAAAGTCGATGACGATCAGACCTGCAAGGTCACGCAAGCGCAACTGGCGTGCGACCTCTTCGGCCGCCTCAAGGTTGGTCTTCAGCGCGGTCTCTTCGATAGAGCCCTCTTTGGTGGCACGACCCGAGTTCACGTCGACCGCCACAAGCGCTTCGGTCACGCCGATCACAATATAGCCGCCAGATTTCAGCTGAACGGTCGGGTTGAACATCCCACCCAGATAGCTTTCCACCTGATAACGGGCGAACAGCGGCAGGCTGTCCTGATAGTTTTTCACGTTCTTGGCGTGGGACGGCATGATCATCTTCATGAAGTCCTTGGCGATGCGATAGCCGCGTTCGCCTTCGACCATGACTTCGTCGATCTCGCGCGAATACAGATCGCGGATCGAGCGTTTGATCAGATCCCCTTCTTCATAGATCTTGGCAGGCGCGATGGATTTCAGCGTCAGCTCGCGGATCTGTTCCCACATGCGTTGCAGGTATTCATAGTCGCGCTTCACCTCGGATTTGGTGCGCTGCGCCCCAGCCGTGCGAATGATCAAACCCGCGCCCTGAGGTACGTCGATTTCCTGCGCGATTTCCTTGAGTTTCTTGCGATCCGCGACATTGGTGATCTTGCGGCTGATGCCGCCGCCACGCGCGGTGTTTGGCATCAAGACGCAATAGCGACCGGCAAGGCTCAGATAGGTGGTCAGAGCCGCGCCTTTGTTGCCACGCTCTTCTTTGACGACCTGAACCAGCAGGATCTGACGTACTTTGATGACTTCTTGGATCTTATAGCGACGCGGACGCGGTTTGCGAGGCGGGCGGATGTCTTCCTGATCGTCGTCATCTGCCACATCTTCGATGGATGCGTCCTTCTCGGACGCCTTCGCGCGCTTACGGCGGCTGCGAGACCGTGACGACCGCTTGCGCGTGCCTCCGTCCTCGTCATCACCCTCGTCATCGCTGGCGTCGTCGCTGGCGTTTTCGTCAGACTGCGCATCTTCTGCGGCTTCGTCTTGTGATGCCTCATCAGAGGACTCTTCAGCAGGTGCATCCTCTGAGGCGTCTGGGGCTGCTGTGTCTTCTTCGGTTTCCGTGCCGGTTTCTGGATCTTTCGTGGCGACTGCATCGCCTTCGCTATCCGTCGACATCGCCATGGTCTTGTCATCGCCATCGCTGTCGTCAGCTTTTGGCGCGTCAGGCGCATCCGTCGATGCGTCCTCGGCTGGCGCTGCGTCTGTGGCCTCTTCAGACGCCGCAACGTTTTCAGCTGGTGCTTCTTCCGCAGGCGTTTCCGTAGCTGGCGCCTCGGCTGCTGGCGCATCTTCTTTTTTCTTACGAGGACGGCGTGCGCGCGGCTTTTTCGGCTTTGGCGCCTCTTCTTCGACAACCTCTGCGGCCTCTACCGGCGCATCGGCACCCTCGTCGCCCGGATCAATCGTCTCCATGCCCGAGATTTCGCCACCTGCCGGTGCCTCTGTCTCGACCACATCCGTCTCGGCGCTCGCGGCATCAGCAGGTTTCTCTGCGGTCTTGGTGCGCGAGCGGCGGCTGCGTTTTGGCTTGGGTTTCTCGTCTTCTTCGTCCCGTGCGCGCATTGCTTCGGCATAGGCGCGTTCTTCTTCCATCAGAGCTTCGCGATCCGCGACCGGGATCTGGTAGTAGTCTGGATGGATCTCTGAGAACGCCAAGAAGCCATGGCGATTGCCGCCATAGTCCACAAAGGCTGCCTGAAGGGACGGTTCGACCCGTGTTACTTTTGCAAGATAGATGTTGCCAGCAAGCTGGCGTTTGTTTTCGGATTCAAAGTCGAACTCCTCGACCTTGTTTCCGTCGACCACCACGACGCGGGTTTCTTCCGCGTGGGTGGCATCGATGAGCATTTTCTTAGCCATGTTTTCCGTGTGCACCCCGGATCACGCAAGACTGCACCCGGATTTATTCCAGGCGGCGCAGTGCGTAGCAGGGGGTGTCTTGTCAAGGCGATGGTAGAGGCGTCACGCAGCACATCACCAAGGGGGCCGCGTACGGCCTCTGCTCGGGATCTCATATCTGTCGCGCGCTTCATCGCGGTTCTTCTCCGACACCCGCTTTGTGCAGGTGCCAATTACAGGCCCGGCGTTTTTGATCATCCGGGCAGTTCTTTTGCCCCTGGGGGCATATTCAAACCGATGGAAAACGCGGCGGATCTGTCGCCAGAGCGTTTTCGATCAGAGAAACTCGGTATGGACCTCGCAATACGGCAGAGGACCTCACCTCTACTTAAGACGAGGGTTTGACGAATTACAATGGCAAATGCGACAAAACGCGGCTTAAACCGCTTCGCGCGCCACCAATCCAAGATCCTGAAGCGCATGACGCAAAGTTGGCGCCACCTTTTGCCCAACCTCTGGCAACGGTTTGTTCACGGGCCTCAGGTCAGGGATTTGATAGGTTTTGCAGCCTGCGCGGGCCGCGGCCTGCGTGCCAGCGTCGCTGTCTTCAAACGCCACACAGTCGCGCGGATCAACACCAAGGTCCGCTGCCGCTTCGCGATAAGGTGCGGGATCGGGCTTGTTGGCCGACACCTCGTCGCCCGCCTTGATATGCTCAAAAAAGCCAAGAAGACCCGCATGGTCCAAATGTGCCCGCGCCGGTCGGCCATTCGTGGACGTCACCACCGCTATCCGCGCCCCACCGGACTTGAGCGTCTGCAAAACCTCGAGCGCGTGGGGACGCAAAGGCACACCAGCCGCAACATTCTGGTCATGACGCAACCGCCATTCGGCTTCAAATTCTATGGCAGACACTCCGTCTGGCAGGAAAAGCGGCAACCGTTGGCTGGTATCTCTAGAGCTGGTCCCGACGAGCGACAGAAAGAAAGCCTCGGATTTGCCCCGTGGGATGCCGAGATCATCGGTCATCGCCAGGAAAGAGCGCTGGAACAGGCGTTCAGTGTCCAGAAGCAACCCGTCCATGTCAAAAAGAAACGCCGCAGGAAATGTCATTGCGCATACCCAATCAAACTTCAACTTGTCCGGGTGCTCGCATGCCAATGTGACAGGCTCAAGTCAGCGCCCATCACGTTTGGTGTCGCTCTGTGTCAGATCAAAGATAATCAGCCCGCGCCAGACCGTATTTGGCCATCTTTTCGTTCAGGGTTCGGCGCGGCAAGCACAGCTCGTCCATGACTGACGCGATCGAGCCGCGGTGACGGCGCATGGTATTGTCGATCAACATACGCTCGAAGGCTTCGACATATTCTTTCAGCGGCTTGCCCTCCGTGGTCATGACCGGCTGCATTTCCTCGTGGTCGTTCATCAACAGTGAGGCAATCGTCCCGCCCCCGCGCCGCGATTGCAAAACCGCCCGCTCTGCCAGATTGATCAACTGGCGCACATTGCCCGGCCATGGCGCTTGCAAAAGCTGCGCGGCCTCTTGCGCCGAGACCTTGGGTGTTTCGCAGCCGTATTCTTCGGCAAACTGCTCGGACTGACGCGTGAACAAGGTCAGGATATCTTCGCCTCGCTGACGCAAGGGCGGAACCGTGATCCGCAAGGCCGCCAAGCGATAGAAAAGATCCCGACGAAGCGCGTCTTCACAGGTGCGGTTCTGTTCTTGCAGATTACAGATCGCAATGATCCGCGTCTCCGCCGGGGTCCCCTGCTCGTTGATTGCGCTCAATAGGCGTGCCTGTAACGTGTCTGAAAGCGCCTCGATATCCTCAAGCACCAATGTGCCACCGCGCGCCTCTTCGATGGCGGGCAACTGGCTGTCTTCGGGCAACATCGGCCCAAACAGGCGTTTGGTCAGCGCATCTTCTTCCAGAGCGGAACAGCTGACCAAAACGAATTTCTTCCCGGCCCGCGAGCCAACCGCATGCAGCGCATGGGCCACCAGCGTTTTCCCTGTGCCAGTTTCGCCGTCGATCAGAACGTGGCCATCCGCCTGCCCCAGATCCAGAATGTCCTCTTTCAGACGGGTCATCACAGGGGACGAGCCGACAAGCTTTTTAATCAGCTGCGCGCCGTCAGACAGCTCTTTGCGCAGCGCCCGGTTGTCCAGCGTCAAGCGACGGGCGTTGCTGGCCTTTTTCGCCAGCTGGCTCATGCGATCGGGGTTAAAGGGTTTTTCCAAAAAGTCGAAGGCCCCTACCCGCATGGCCTCGACCGCCATCGGAACATCGCCGTGCCCGGTGATCATAATCACAGGCAGCGCGCTGTCAGATCCCATCAGTTTTTTCAGAAACTGCATGCCATCCATGCCGGGCATCTTGATGTCCGAGATCACGATCCCCGGATATTCCGGACCAAGCGATTTCAGCGCGTCTTCGGCGCTGGCGAAGGTTTCGGTGTCATAGCCAGAAAGCGCCAGCCATTGACTGATGGACTGACGCATATCTCTTTCGTCATCCACGATCGCGATCTTCATTGCCTGAGCCATGCTATCCTCTGCGCCTATTCTGCTGCTTCAATGTCTCGGTTTAAGATAGGGATCTGCATTTCAAATACAGCCCCCCCGTCCTGCCCATTCCGAGCCATCAACCGTCCTCCTAGGTCGTTTACGATGCCCGAGGAAATGGCAAGCCCCAGCCCGACGCCGTCCCCGGGCTTCTTGGTGGTGTAAAACGGCTCAAACAGATCATTCAGGTTCTCAATCCCCAGGCCATTGTCGCGCACGGTCAGGCTGGCCGTTTCGCCCTTGGCAAGGATCACCTCAATCTCCGGATCTTGACTGGTCTGTGTCGCGTCCAGTGCATTGCGCAACAGGTTGATCATAACCTGTTCAATCCGCATCCGGTCGCCCATGACTTCGACCGGCTCATCGGGCAGAACACGGCGGATTTTCATTTGTCTTTGACGCAGTTGCGGCTCCATCAAGGCCAGGGCCGAGGCCAGCGCATCGCCAAGTTCTACAGGGGTAAACTCGTCACCAGCCTTGCGCGCATAGCTTTTCAACTGCTTGGTGATCGCCCCCATACGTTCGATCAAATCGTCAATGCGTTTAAAGCTGGACAGCGCCTCTTCTGGACGATTGCGGTTCACCAAAAGCCGCGCGCCGGCCAGATAGGTTTTCATTGCCGCAAGCGGTTGGTTCAACTCATGCGACACCGCCGCCGACATCTCGCCCAAAGCCGCAAGTTTAGAGCTTTGCGCGAGCGATTGTTCCGCGACTTCGAGGCTCTGTTGCATGCGTTCACGCTCGGCGATTTCCCGCTGTAGCCTGTGGTTCAATGCGCGAAGGCTCGCCGATTCACGCTGGAACAGCGCCACTTTTTGGAACGACCGACGGCTCAGCAGATAGAAGGCCGCCGCCATTAGGATCGCGAATCCCATGATCTCGAGCGCCAAGACACCATTCACCCGCTCGCGCACACCGGCATAGGTAGTAAAGCTTGCGATCTGCCATCCACGGAATGGAATACGCGCGTCCTTACGCAGCACCGCCTCGCCTTGCACATAGGCATCTGCGGGCAAGGCCGTCCAATCCGACGTCGCCTGAATCGCGCGCTGAATGGCCCCTTGCGGCGGCTGGCGCTGAAGGGCGGCCTCTTCGGTCAGACCCCGCCAACGGGGTTCAGTCGCCAGCAGGATCGTGCCTTCGGAATCCGTCACCAGAACGGCATCAGAAATCCCCGCCCAGGCCCGTTCAAATTTCTGAAGATCCACCTCGACAACGATGACGCCCAACACGGTGCTTTGCATTTCAACGCGACGCGAATAGGCAAAGTAATACCCTGCCCCTTCCCTTGGTTCGACCGTAAATACAGTCACATTAGAGCGCATGGCATCGACGTAGATCTGTGTCGGCTTAAGGTTCTCGCCCAGTCGATTGCGATCTGTCGCAGCCACAATCCGCCCATCCGCATCCAGCATCAAAAGCGACGCCGCCCCGATTTCCTCGACAAAGGAAATCAGCCGCGCGGTGGTCTGTGAATAGTCATCCCCCTGCAGCGCGGAAATCAGCGCCGGGTCGCGCGCCAGCAACTGCGGCACGATCGCGCTGCGGCGCAGTTCCGCCAGCAGGTTGCCCGAATAAAGCGCAAGCCGCAGCTGTGCCCTGTTGCGGGTATTTTCGGTAAAGCGATCTGTCAGGAAGCTGTTGGTGATCCACACGGTGGCAATCGCAACCGCCGCCAGCGCAAGAAAAAGCACACGCACACGCCAACTCAGCGTGCGCATGCCGCGCATCTTGCCCAAGGCTGTTTCACTCCCGCTCATGGCTGCTAAGCTACGCCGCAGCCGCGCCAAGCTCAAGCTAGGCAGAGACCACGTGCTCCATCAATGCGCTGAACATTGCCGATCCATCGGTGCCGCCGTGACCTGCATCAGCCGCCCGTTCGGGGTGCGGCATCATGCCAAGCACACGTTTGTTGGCCGACAGAACCCCAGCAATATCTGCAACAGACCCGTTCGGGGTGTCGGTATAGGTAAAGGCAACGCGCCCTTCTCCCTTCAATCGCGCAAGCGTGTCATCGTCGGCGAAATAGTTGCCATCATGGTGCGCAATCGGGATCTGAATTTCATCGCCCTGCGCATAGCCGGATGTAAAGGCTGTCTCTGAGGTTTCGACCTTAAGACCGACAGTGCGGCAGATGTATTTCAACCCGGCATTGCGGCGCAGCGCCCCCGGCAGCAGCCCGGTTTCCGTCAGGATCTGAAACCCATTGCAGACACCAAAGACGAAACCGCCCGCTTCCGCATGTTTCACAACCGCCTGACAGATCGGCGAGTTGGCCGCGATCGCGCCGCAGCGCAGGTAGTCGCCATAGGAAAACCCGCCAGGAACCCCGACAAAATCGACGCCCTCAGGCAAATCGCTTTCCTTGTGCCAGACCATCGTCACATCTGCGCCCGCACGTTCCAGCGCAACGGCCAGATCACGGTCACAGTTAGAGCCTGGAAAAACCAGAACCGCTGCTTTCATCAGAGGATCTCCACGCGGTAGCTTTCGATCACGGTGTTCGCCAGAAGCTTTTCACACATCTCGGTCACAGTGGCCTCGGTGCTGCCCTCGGCAAGATCCAATTCGATCACCTTGCCCTGACGGACACCTTCGACACCCTCAAATCCCAAAGATCCCAGCGCATGTTTCACCGCTTCGCCCTGCGGGTCCAAAACGCCGTTCTTCAGCATCACATAGACACGTGCTTTCATCTTGGTGGTCTCCAGCTCTTTCATCTTGCCACAAATGCACAAAGCCCCGGTCGATCCGGGGCCTTTGGCTTAGTTAATCAGGGTTGGTTTGCTTACAGGCGCCGACTTTGGCAGCACGCCCAAACGATGCGCGACTTCGGTGTAGGCATCGGTCAGATTGCCCAGATCCTGACGGAATACGTCTTTGTCCAGCTTCTTGCCGCTTTCGATGTCCCACAACCGGCAGCTGTCCGGGCTGATCTCGTCGGCGACGACCAGTCGCTGGAAATCACCGTCATACACCCGGCCGATTTCGATTTTGAAATCGATCAGCTTGATGCCAACGCCGTACATGACGCCCGCAAGAAAATCGTTCACCCGCAGCGCAAGGCTGAGAATGTCGTCCATGTCCTGCTGCGAGGCCCAGCCAAAGGCCGCAATATGCTCTTCAGTGACCAGAGGATCGCCCAGGCTGTCATCCTTATAGCAATACTCAACGATCGGGCGCGGCAGCTGCGTGCCCTCTTCGATCCCAAGACGCTTGGACATCGAACCCGCCGCATAGTTGCGCACGATCACTTCCAAAGGAATGATTTCGCAATTCCGCACCAGTTGCTCGCGCATGTTCAGGCGTTTCAGGAAATGGGTCGGTACACCAATCTGGCTGAGACCAACCATAAAGTATTCACTCAGGCGGTTGTTCAAGACACCCTTACCGTCGATCACATCTTTCTTTTCCGCATTAAACGCTGTGGCGTCGTCTTTGAAATATTGCACGATCGTGCCTGGCTCGGGGCCTTCGTAAAGAACCTTTGCTTTGCCTTCATAGATCTTCTTGCCACGTGCCATAAGACGATTTTCCCGGGAGTGAGTAGCGATAACGGACGTCTGAGTCCCTGAACTTGGCGCCCTCATAAGCTATGGGTTAAAATCGCGCAAGCAGATGCGCCGATATGTTGCGCCGAAGGTATTTGCACCTATCTAATGTAGAGAGGTGAAATTTAACGAGGAGATCTGAGATGAGCACTTTTGACGACCGCGAAACCGCCTTTGAAGCCAAGTTCGCCCATGACGAAGAGATGCAGTTCAAAGCCGAAGCGCGCGCGAACAAGTTGCTGGGCCTCTGGGCCGCAGACCTACTGGGCAAATCGGGCGACGAGGCAGAGGCCTATGCCAAAACCGTCGTGGTTGCAGATTTTGAAGAGGCCGGCAGCGAGGATGTGATCCGCAAGGTCGTAGGGGATCTGGGCGACAAGGCCACTGATGCGGATGTGCGCAGCAAACTGGCAGAAACGCTGAAAATCGCGAAAGACCAGCTTCTCAGCGAAAGCTAACTCGTTAACAAACTCAACCAAAAATAGAGCAAACCCGTCGCAGTTCGCGGCGGGTTTTAGCGTTCTTATGTGCCCCAATCTTTGGGCGGAAACCGTCACAGGCTTGAAAAACAAGGGGTTTCGGCACGTAAAAATACCGAAATCGTCACACCTCAACCGCGAGGCGAACACAATCTGACCACTTTTGAAGGGTTAATTTAGCCCGAGGCGCAGAAGTGCTTTCAAACCACAAAAAATTCGAACCGGCCAACGGTTACGAGATGAGGCGAAGGGTCAGAACATGAAACAAGCGACGAAAAACGCGCGTAAAGTGGCACGACACATAATCCCCCTGGGTATCGGCGCAGCCTGCCTTTGGGCGTTGAACAACCAACTTAGCGATATTGACTTTGGCACGCTCTGGGCGTCCGTCAAATCCGTAAGCCTGTGGCAATGGGCGCTGGCCCTGCTGTTCACAGCCATCAGCTTTTTTGCCATCGCACGCTATGACGTCGTGGCGCACCGTCACTTCCAAACCGGCATTTCAGGCCGTCGCGCCACCATCACTGGAGGCTCCGCCGTTGCTCTGGGCCAAACACTTGGCATGGGCGCAGTCGTTGGCGGTTTTGTCCGCTGGCGGATGCTGTCTGGTCTTGGTGTGGTCAAAGCCGCCAAGATCACAGCCTTTGTTACCCTGTGCTTCATGGCAGCTTGGGCAATTGTAACTTCTGCGGCCATTGTTGTTGCGCCGATGACAGACATCCCGCTGTCCGTTCCAATGTGCGCTCTGGTGCTGGCGGTTGGCCTGATGGGTCTGACATTCTTCAAGCCAAGCATTAGCTACAAAGGAAAACGCATTGAATTGCCTACAGTAAAGGCAATGGTCGCAATGCTGGCTTTGTGCCTGGTCGACACGCTGTTTGCCGCGGCAACCCTGTGGGTTCTGCTGCCTGCTGGCGTCATCGATCTGACGATTGCTCAGCTCTTCCCAATCTATATGCTGGCACTTGGCGCGGCTCTGTTGTCGGGCACCCCAGGTGGTGTTGGCCCGTTCGAACTGAGCCTGCTGGCCCTGCTGCCTTTCGCTCCAGAAGCCGAGCTGATGGCTGCAATCGTTGCCTTCCGCGTCGTGTACTATGCTGTTCCTGCGATCATCGGCGGCGTCACCCTGCTGCGTCCGATGGCAACTGGCAGCGAAGCTTTTGAAACAGAGCGCGAAGTCTCTTGCCTGGACAAAACCCTCACCAAAGACACCGCCCGTGCGGAACTGGGTGTGGTGCGCCAGAACGGCGGCGCGATCGTCAGCCTAAAAAGCGGCACCTGTGGTGTTGTACGCACAGGTCAAACCCTGACGTCCATCTTTGATCCGGTTCACAACGGCGAAGACTTTGCCAAACACCTGCGTGCCTTTGCTCGCGAACAGAACCGCATCGTCTGCAAATACAAAATCACAGCCCCCCACGCGATCAAAGCGCGCAAAGCTGGCTGGGCCGTGCTGCGTGTGTCTGACGAAGCCATGGTTGATCCTGCAGGCCACACTCTGGAAGGCTCTCCCTATCGTCAGCTGCGTCGCAAGCTGAAAAAGGCTGAAAAAGAAGGTGTTCAGGTTGTTGAACAATCCACCGGCCTGCCATTTTCCGACATGAAACGCGTGTCTGAAGCATGGGAATCCCGCAACGGCGGCGCCAAGGGTCTGTCCATGGGTCAGTTCGAAGAGGATTATATCCAGCGTCAGCGCACCTTCCTTGCTTGGAAAGAAGACGAGCTGGTTGGCTTTGTCACCTTCCACACCACAGGCCACGAATGGGCACTGGATCTGATGCGGATCGCACCAGGTGCGCCAGATGGCACCATGCACCTCATGGTCAACGAAGCGATCCTGATGGCGCGTGAGGAAAATGTCCCGAACGTTTCACTGGCCGCCGCTCCGGTTCTGCCAAAGGACACCACATCTATCGAAGGTCGTCTGCGCACGAAATACTTCGAAAAAGCCGGGGGCAAAGGTCTGCGTCAGTTCAAAGACTGCTTCAACCCAACGTGGCAGCCACTTTATATGGCTGCACCGGGTCCGGCACAGTTGGTGATCGCAGCATTCGATCTGATCCGCTCGATCAAACACGCCAAGCCGGTGACCGAGCAACGTGTTCAGGCATTGCCCGCCACAGCATGATCTGAGAGCGTTTCGACCCCTTCCCTTCGCCTAAAATCGAAACGCTTTCATAATCATATTGAAGAAAATGAAATTGCCGCTTCTGACGCCCTATGGCATCAGGAGCGGTACTCTTTTTTAAGGATTCATCCGATGACCAATGCCCTCTCTAAGCTGCTAGAGACTCGTGACTGGCTTTTGACAGACGGCGCGACCGGCACGAACCTGTTCAATATGGGCCTGACCTCTGGCGACGCGCCAGAGATTTGGAATGATGAACACCCTGACCGTATCAAAAAGCTGTACTCACTGGCGGTTGACGCCGGATCCGATATCTTTCTGACCAATTCCTTTGGCGGCAATGCCTGCCGACTGAAGTTGCACAACGCAGGCCACCGTGCCCGCGAGCTGTCCCGCAAATCTGCCGAAATCGGCCGCGAGGTCGCAGATGCCTCTGGGCGCATTGTGGTGGTTGCAGGCTCTGTCGGGCCAACCGGTGACATCATGCAGCCCGTAGGCGATCTCAGCCACGCCGATGCGGTTGAGATGTTTCACGAACAAGCCGAGGGCCTGAAAGAAGGCGGCGCGGATGTCCTGTGGCTGGAAACCATTTCAGCCCCCGAGGAATTCAAAGCTGCAGCCGAAGCTTTTGCTTTGGCAGACATGCCTTGGTGCGGCACCATGAGCTTTGATACCGCCGGGCGCACCATGATGGGTGTGACGTCTGCTGCCATGGTGAACATGGTTGAAAGCCTGCCAAACCCACCCATCGGTTTTGGCGCAAACTGTGGCACAGGTTCCGCCGACATTCTTCGCACTGTCCTTGGCTTCACGGCTCAGGGAACAGAGCGTCCTGTTATTTCAAAGGGTAACGCCGGCATTCCAAAGTATCACGATGGCCACATCCACTACGATGGAACACCAGAGCTGATGGCAGACTACGCTGTGCTGGCGCGCGACTCTGGCGCGACAATCATCGGCGGGTGCTGCGGAACGATGCCAGAGCATCTGAAATCCATGCGCGCAGCACTCGAGACACGTCCACGTGGCAGTCGTCCATCGCTTGAACAGATTGTAGGGGCCGTTGGCGCCTTTACATCTGACAGCGACGGAACCGAAGACACCTCTGGCAGCGACGAAGGCCGCCGCTCCTCGCGCCGCCGCCGCCACGCCTAAAACAAAGACAGTTGGTCCCCCGCCGACAGTGGCCGTTCAAACAGGTCACAACGCAGCGGGGGCAGTTCTTTCGGCAATCCGGTGCGCCGCATCGCGATCGCGACACGATGGGCGATCATCTGAGCATAGGTGCCCTCTCCGCGCATTCGTTTGCCCCATTCAGCACTGTATGTTTGCCCACCATGCATCTCGCGGATCAAAGACATGACTTTATGCGCGCGGTCCGGGAAATGCGTGGCAAGCCACTCTTGAAACAGCTCTGATACCTCTAGCGGCAATCGCAGCATGATCCAGCTGACCGCCTTGGCCCCCGCAGCAGCCCCTGCGCCAATGATACGTTCAACCTCGTGATCGGTCAGGCCAGGGACAACCGGCGACACCATCAGGCGCACCGGAATACCTTCGGATGACAAACGCTCGATCATCCGCAAACGCCGGTCCGGAGACGGCGCCCTGGGCTCCATCAACCGACTGACCCGCAAATCCAGCGACGTGACAGACACGCCGACCTTCACCAACCCCTCGCTGGCCATATCCCGCAGGATGTCCAGATCGCGTTCAATCAAAGTGCCTTTGGTGACAATGCCGACCGGATGTTTAAAGTCGCGCAGCACTTCCAAACACTCACGCATGATGCGCTGTGATTTCTCAATAGGTTGATACGGATCCGTATTAGTGCCAATCGCAATCGGCGCAACGGCATATCGGTGATTGCGGAGCTCTTTTTCCAGCAGCTCTGCGGCATTGGGCTTGGCGATCAGACGTGTTTCAAAATCCAACCCCGGCGAATACCCAAGATAGGCATGGGTCGGCCGCGCGAAACAATAGACACAGCCGTGCTCACACCCGCGATACGGATTGATCGAACGGTCAAAGCCAAGATCGGGCGAACTGTTGCGCGTTATGATGGATTTTGCCGACTCAAACGACAGCTGGGTGCGAAACTGCATGCGCTCTTCTTCGATGTCCCAGCCATCATGTGTTTCTGTTCGTTCCAGTTTTTCAAACCGGCCACTTGTATTGCTGACAGCACCGCGTGCGCGGCGGCGAGAGGTCTCAATCGTTAAATCAGGATCATACGACATGCGCCAAAAATAGAACAAAAAGTGAACGCGCGCAATTCATAATGATGCTGCAAGAATTTCGATTGAAAACAGTCGTTTTCCCACTCACAAGTCGCACTCAGCGCGACCAGTGTCGCATATTTGACAGCCGTTTCATGCGAAACGGACGAAAGCTAAACGAAAGAAAACGGGCGCAAACGCCAAATCGCAAGGAAGAGCCTATGTCCGACGAAGAAGATATCATCCTCTCTGAACTCGACGACGAAGAACTGGTCGAACAGATGTTCGACGACCTTTACGATGGCCTGAAAGAGGAAATCGAAGAAGGTACGCAGATTCTTTTGGATCGGGGTTGGCAGCCGTATGACATTCTGACCAAAGCTTTGGTTGGCGGCATGACAATCGTTGGTGCGGATTTCCGTGACGGTATCTTGTTTGTTCCAGAGGTTCTTCTGGCCGCAAACGCGATGAAGGGCGGCATGGCCATCCTCAAGCCTCTGCTGGCAGAAACCGGTGCTCCACGTGTTGGTAAGATGGACATCGGCACCGTGAAAGGTGACATCCACGACATCGGCAAAAACCTCGTCGGCATGATGATGGAAGGCGCCGGGTTCGAAGTTGTCGACATCGGCATCAACAACGCCGTCGAAGCCTATCTGGAAGCGCTGGAAACCGAAAAACCAGACATTCTGGGCATGTCCGCCCTGCTGACCACCACCATGCCTTACATGAAGGTCGTGATCGACACTTTGGTCGAGCAAGGCATCCGCGAAGACTTTGTGGTTCTGGTTGGCGGTGCTCCGCTGAACGAAGAGTTCGGCAAAGCGATCGGCGCAGACGCCTATTGCCGTGACGCGGCTGTCGCGGTTGAGACTGCAAAAGAAATGATGAGCCGCAAGCACAACGCATTGAACGCGTAAGCGAGCCTCACACTCCCCAATCCTCAGGCTCGCTTTATTCAAAGCGGGCCTGTTTTTTTTGCGCAACAGGTGCACACAATGGATCTGAACGACGACGATCTTACACGCGATGGCCTTGCCGCCAAGGCCACGCAGGGCCGCATCCTTTTGATCGCATGTGGCGCCTTGGCACGCGAGATTCTGGACCTGCAAAAGGCCAATGGCTGGGATCACATGGTCCTGACCTGCCTGCCTGCAATCTATCACCTGCACCCGGAAAAAATCCCCTCCGAAGTCCGCCGGATCGTCGAAGAAAAGCGCGACGACTTTGTGCAGATTTTCGTGGTCTACGCCGATTGCGGCACCGGTGGCATGTTGAAAAACACCTGCGATGAACTGGGTGTAGAAATGGTGCAAGGCCCTCATTGTTATAGCTTTTTTGAGGGCAACGACCGGTTTGCAGAAATCTCTGAAGGCGAGTTCACAGCCTTTTATCTGACCGACTTTCTTGTCCGCCAGTTTGATGCCTTTATCATGAAGCCTATGGGGTTGGACAAACACCCAGAGCTGCGCGACATGATCTTTGGCAACTATGAAAAACTGGTCTATCAGGCGCAAATCGAAGACCCCGCCCTGAAGGCCAAAGCGGCAGACTGTGCCGCGCGTTTGGGACTGGACTTTGAATACCGCTTCACGGGTTATGGCGATCTGAAAACCGCTTTGGCAGAGCTTGAGCCAGTTAAATCGTGATCCCGCGCTGTCGGGCAGATTGGCCTGAAGAATTCAAACACGTAGTGATGAATTTGCGGTCTGAAATACCTTAAGCGAGGGATGTCACCCACAGGATTTCAGCGTCTTCCTGACTGACGGACACCACGTTATGCCCCATCGCCGCATCATAATAGGCGCTGTCACCGCGACGCATTTCGATCGGCTCGTAAAATTCCGTGTAAAGCTTCACCACGCCGGTCAGCACATACAGGAATTCTTCCCCGTCGTGACGCACCCACCCGTCAAACTCGTCAACCGACCGCGCCCGAACCCGCGCCTTATAGGGCAGCATCTGTTTCTTTGAGAGCTGCTCAGCCAGCAGTTCATGTTCATAGGTCGTCGTGGCGCGTTTTGCGCCCTGCCCGCTTTTGTTCACAGCCATACGGCCGTTGATCTGATCGCGCTGCGGGGGGGTGAAAAGCTGAGGGACCGAAATCTGCAGCCCTTCGGCCAGCTTGCGAAGCGCGTCATAGGTGGGCGACATTTGCCCGTTCTCGATTTTTGACAGGGTTGACCGTGCCAGACCGGCCTGTGTCGCCGCCCGCTCTAGCGTCCAATCCCGTGCTTTGCGAAGCTCGCGCACGCGGGCTCCCAGATCCAATGGTTCTGGTTCGTCCTGAACGCCGTTTTCACGCGCGACCTGGATCAGGCTTTTGACCGACTTTTCACTCATGGGGGTGCTTCTAGGCCTCAGATGCCAAAACTGCAAGCTTTGGCCCTTTGGTGACGCTTGTGCGCGGGGGGTAAACTGCCCTAGCAGAGAGTATGACCTCTGACTTCTTCCAAGATCCGCCTGCTGCCTGCCCCACGCCGTTCAATTTCGCGGATTATGTCCTACAACACAAAAGCGAACTAAATTCCAAAACTGCGCTTTGTATCGTAAATCAGACTAGGTATGAAAACTGGACCTATGGTAATTTATCCAACCTAATACAATCTATCATATCACAGTTTAAAGACGCGTATATCGGCCCCGAAGACGTTCTTCTGATGCGACTGGGCAATACATTGGACTTTCCGGCGACTTACTTGGCTGCTTTGGCCATGGGCGCGGTCCCTGTGCCGACATCCCCCATGCTGACAGAGGCCGAACTGAGCAAGATCATCTCAGAGCTCAAGCCCAAGGCAATTGTAAGAGACCCGGACCTGACGCTTCCGG
This sequence comes from Cognatishimia sp., assembly GCF_964229375.1. Lineage (GTDB taxonomy): Bacteria > Pseudomonadota > Alphaproteobacteria > Rhodobacterales > Rhodobacteraceae > Cognatishimia. Next base: position 11,969 of record NZ_CAXREH010000004.1, on the reverse strand, counting down.
CGGCAGACATTCCGCAGATTCACCTGTCAAAAGACATAAAATCCGGTCGCGATCTCAGTTTTCACATGGGCGATCCGAACCGGCTGGGATACATCGTTTACACCTCTGGCACATCCGGAAATCCCATGGCCGTGGCCCACGCGCATCGTGCTATTTGGGCGCGACGCATGATGCTGCGGGATTGGTATGACATTCGACCGACGGATCGTATGTTCCATGCCGGTGCGTTCAACTGGACCTTCACCATGGGCACAGGATTGATGGATCCTTGGTCCGTCGGCGCGACCAGCCTGATCCCTGAACCGGGCACAGACCCCGAGGATATACCATTTCTCTTGAAAGACCATGGCGCGACACTATTTGCCGCAGCTCCAGGTGTTTACAGAAAACTTTTAAAGCAAAAAGTGAACCTGTCTCACCTGTCGTTGCGCCACGGCCTTTGCGCGGGTGAAAAGCTTTCTGAAGACATTCGCAAAGCGTGGCAGGACGCAACGGGCACTGATCTGCACGAGGCCTTTGGGATGTCGGAATGCTCGACGTTTATCTCAGGCTCCCCGTCCCGTCCCAGCAAACACGGCACGCTTGGTCGCCCCCAAAACGGCCGCCGCGTCGCCATCCTGAACGACGGCCATCCCGCGCCCGTTAACACGCCCGGCATGATAGCGGTGCACCGATCTGATCCGGGACTTATGCTTGGCTATCACAGCAACAGCGCCGCCACCGCACAGAAGTTTCAAGGCGACTGGTTTCTGACCGGTGACTTGGGCGCGATGGATGATGCGGGCAATATCACCTATTTGGGGCGTGCGGATGACATGATGAACGCGGGCGGCTATCGCGTTTCGCCGCTCGAGGTCGAAGCGGTGTTGCGACAGTTTCCCGACATCGATCAGGTGGCCGTCACGGATGTCACTGTCGCAAAAGATGCACGCGTCATCGCCGCCTTCTACACATCTGCGTCAACGATCGCGCCCGAGGCTGTAAAGGCTTTTGCCAATTCCCATTTAGCAAGGTACAAACAGCCACGCATCTATCAGCAGGTCGACAGCCTGCCGACTAATCCAAACGGCAAACTGTCCCGCAAGTTGCTGCGACAATTCTTTGAGGCCCAACATGACCGCACCCGTGAAACTTGACGTCCTGTCCGACCCGATTTGCCCTTGGTGCTATATTGGGAAAACTCATTTGGATAAGGCACTTGCGGCCGAAGGAGAGCATCCGTTCGTGATCGAATGGCACCCGTTCCAGCTGAACCCGGACATGCCCGACACTGGTATGGACCGTCGCGAGTACCTTGAGCGAAAGTTCGGCGGCAAGGACGGTGCGATCCGCGTTTATGGCGAGATCGCTCAACACGCAGAGGACGCAGGCATCGAGATTGATTTCGCTGCGATCCAAAAGACTCCGAACACGGTCAACGCCCACCGCCTGATCCATTGGGCCGGGATTGAAGGTAAGCAAAACGACATCGTGGACGCGCTGTTTTCGGCGTATTTCAAAGAAGGCCGCGACATTGGCGACATTGAAACCCTCGCAGACATCGCAGACAGCGTGGGCATGGATGCCTCTGTTGTGACGCGCCTTTTGAACAGCGACGAAGACAAGCAGGCCATCCGCGACCGCGACACCCATAGCCGCGAGATGGGCGTAAACTCTGTGCCAACCTTCATTGTCGGCAGCCGCCATGCCGTCCCCGGCGCGCAGCCACCAGAGCTTTGGCAGAAAGTCATTCAGGATTTGAAAGAACAATCCGCCTCTGACGCGTAGGACGCATAGTTTTTACACGAATGGGTTGCAAACGCGCACCTTTGGGGTAGTCTGCCGGGATAGACACGTCGTGTTGCACGATTTTGCAAGGGCGTGGTCTTTAACCAAAGGATACCCATGTGACTGACCAGCGCCGCTTGCCGGAATTGGAATTCATTGCTTTGACCGCAATGCTTTTCGCAACCATCGCCTTCTCGATTGACGCCATGCTGCCTGCATTGACCGTCATGGGCGAAGAACTTAGCCCGACTGACCCAGAGCAAGTCACTCTGGTCATTGGCATTTTTGTTCTTGGGATGGGCATCGGCACATTTTTCGCAGGGCCTTTGTCGGACGCCTTTGGCAGAAAACCCGTTATCCTGGGCGGATATGTCCTGTACATCGTCGGCGCAGCCATTGCGGCGTCCTCTCCGAGTCTAGAGTGGATTTTGGCCGGACGCTTGATACAGGGGCTGGCCGTCGCGGGCCCCCGCATTGCAGCCTTGGCCATGGTCCGCGACCTTTACAGCGGCGAACGCATGGCCTCGATCAGCTCGTATTCGATGATGATTTTCGTGTTGGTCCCTGCCGTTGCGCCTTTGATCGGGCAACAGATCATGCTGGCCTTTGGCTGGCGCGCGATCTTTGTGTCGTTTGTTTTGTTCGCTGTCGTAGTGGCCACATGGCTGAGCACCCGTCAGCCCGAAACCCTGCCACAGGAAAAACGGGTGAACATGTCCGCGCGCGCGATGGGCAGCGCAGTTGTGGAGTGCCTCGGCAATCGCGTCTTTCGCTTTTCTGTCACCGTATTGACCCTGACGTTTGCGGGGCTGTTTGCGCTGATTTCATCGGTTCAGCCCATCTATGCGGAAAGCTTTGATGCCGCGGACACGTTTCCCTATTGGTTCGCCGGATCGGCGCTATTGGCCATTCCGGGGAACTTTCTGAACGGCCGTCTGGTGCTGCGCTATGGTATGCGGCTGATGGTCAAAACTGCGGTTCTGGGGCACCTCATCGTCAGTGCCTTGGCTTTTGTCATGCTTCAGACCGGCAATATGAGCATCTGGATTTTCTTCCTCTACTCGACATCCTTCATGTTCTCGATGAGCTTTGTGTTCCCAAACCTCACCGCCCTGTCGATGGAGCCGATGGGTCATATCGCGGGCCTTGCAGCTTCGGTCAATGGCGCCATTTCCACCATTCTGGCGGCGGTTCTTGCGATCCCGATTGGGTTGGCGTTTGACGGCACACCGATGGCGGTTCTGACCGGAACTTTAATAGGTTTGGCAATCAGTTATGGGCTGATGTTAAAGCTTGGACCACGGCCAGAACCCGCGCAGGCCTAGGCCTTTTTCTTTGGCTTTGCCTAAACCGCCAGATCACGTGCGATATCAAATGCGCCGCGGATTTTATCGCGGTCGCTCTTCCAGTCGCGGCGCACAACGATCTTGTTGTCTTTGATCTTAGCCAGCCCGCGCTGGTCATTGATAAAGGCCACAAGCCCTTCGGGGGATGCGAATTTGTCGTTGTGGAATTGAATGGTCGCCCCCTTGGGGCCGCCATCCAGCTTGGCAATCCCTGCCCGCTTACACATCGCCTTGATGCGCACGACCAACAGCAAAGTATTAACCTCTTTGGGCAGCTTGCCAAAGCGGTCAATCAGTTCGGCAGCAAAGCCTTCGAGTTCGACTTTATTGGTCAGGCTCGACAGGCGGCGATACAGGCCAAGACGCACATCCAGATCCGGTACATAATCTTCGGGGATCAACACAGGCACACCCAGATTGATCTGTGGAGCCCATTGGTCGTCAACGTCAGACAGCCCCTCTGCCTCACCCGACCGGATCTTGGCGATCGCCTCCTCCAGCATCGATTGATAAAGCTCATAGCCCACATCGCGCATCTGGCCCGACTGCTCTTCGCCCAACAAGTTGCCAGCGCCGCGAATATCAAGGTCTTGAGACGCAAGTGTAAATCCGGCCCCCAATGTATCAAGCGAACCCAGAACGCGTAGGCGTTTTTCGGCAGCAGGTGTCAAAGATTTGCGCGGTTTGGTCGTCAGATAGGCATAGGCCCGTGTTTTTGAACGCCCGACGCGACCGCGGATCTGATAAAGCTGGCTGAGGCCAAACATATCGGCACGGTGCACAACCATCGTGTTTGCCGTCGGGATATCAAGGCCGGATTCAACAATCGTTGTGGCCAGCAGAACGTCGTACTTGCCATCATAGAAGGCATTCATGCGGTCATCCAGCTCGCCCGCAGCCATCTGGCCATGCGCTACCACATAGGTCAGTTCCGGCAGTTGTTCCTTCAGGAACTCTTCGATGTCGGGCAAATCAGAAATGCGGGGCACCACATAGAACGACTGCCCGCCCCGATAGTGCTCGCGCAACAGAGCCTCGCGGATCGTCACCCCATCAAACTCGGAGACGTAGGTACGGATCGCCAGACGATCCACCGGAGGCGTCCCGATAATCGACAGATCCCGCACCCCAGACAAGCTAAGCTGCAGCGTCCGCGGGATCGGAGTGGCGGTTAGGGTCAGAACGTGGACATCGGACCGCAGCTGTTTCAGGCGCTCTTTATGCGCAACGCCGAAATGCTGTTCTTCGTCGACAATCAGCAAGCCAAGGTTTTGAAACTTAATGTTCTTTGCCAGCAGAGCGTGGGTGCCGACCACAATATCCACCGTGCCGCGCGACATGCCGTCTCGGGTTTTGTCGGCCTCTTTTGCAGTCACAAACCGGGACAGCCCGCGCACTTCCAAGGGGAACCCCCGGAAACGTTCTGAAAAGCTTTTCAGGTGCTGCCGCGCAAGCAAGGTTGTTGGCGCGATCACGGCAACCTGAACGCCAGACATCGCCGCCGCAAAGGCTGCGCGCATGGCGACCTCGGTCTTGCCAAAGCCAACGTCGCCACAAACCAACCGATCCATGGGCAGGCCCGAGGACAGGTCCTCCATGACATCCCCAATCGCGCTCAGCTGATCTTCGGTTTCGCTATATGGGAAACGGGCGGAAAAAGCCTCCCACGCGTGATGCGGCGCTTCGAGCATGGGCGCTTTGCGCAGGGCACGCTCGGCCGCAACGCGAATAAGTTTCTCCGCCATCTCGCGGATACGCTCTTTCAGCTTGGCCTTTTTCGCCTGCCATGCGCCGCCGCCGAGACGATCCAGGAACCCCTCGTCGTGACCGTATTTGGACAGCAGCTCGATGTTTTCGACCGGCAGGTACAGCTTGGCTTTTTCAGCATATTCCAGGCTGATACATTCATGCGCGGCACCGGCTGCGGTGATCACCTCAAGCCCGTGATACCGACCAATCCCGTGATCGACATGAACCACCAGATCACCGGGGCTAAGGGATTGCGTTTCGGTCAGAAAGTTCTCGGCCTTGCGGCGTTTTTTCGGAGCGCGGATCAGCCGGTCACCCAGCACATCCTGCTCAGAAATCACCGTGATGCCCGGCGCCTCGAACCCGGTTTCCAGCGCCCAGACCGCCAGGTAAAGACCCGACTTGCCGACCGCTTTCGCGTCGTTGATGGCGACCGTTTCCACAAGCCCTTTGTCTTCGATCAGCCCGCTTAGGCGTTCGCGTGCGCCCTCGGAATACGAGGCAACAACAACCGGACCTTCGTGAAGTTTCGCATTAATGTGATCCGCAAGTGCGCTGAAAAGACTAACGTTTTCAAGCTGGCGCTCAGGCGAGAAATTCCGCCCGATCCGTGCCATCTTGTCGATCGCGCCCGGACCAGAGGCCTGCGGCAAAGGCTTGAAATTCAGCACACGGCGTTCGCCTACCGCTTCTGTCCAAGCCGCCTCATCCAGATACAACAGTTCAGCCGGCACCGGTTTATAGACCGTGTCCAACCGCGACTTCTGTGTTAACGCATGGGCACGTGTTTCACATTGATCCTTCACTGACTCCCAACGCGCCAGTCGCGAAGGATCGCATTGGTCATCAACGGTGATGGATGCATCCGGCAGATAGTCAAACAGCGTCTCAAGACGGTCGTGGAAAAATGGCAACCAATGTTCGATGCCTTGATGCTTACGTCCGGCCGAGACAGCTTCGTATAAGGGGTCGTCGGTGCCAGCGGCGCCAAACTCGATCCGATAGTTCTGGCGGAACCGCGTGATTGCCGCGTCGTCCAGAATAACTTCCGAGACCGGTGCCAATTCGACCAGATCCAGCGTCTCGGTCGTGCGTTGTGTTACGGGATCAAAACGCCGCGCGCCGTCCAGAACATCTCCGAACAGATCCAAACGTACAGGACCGCCCTCACCCGGTGGGAAAATATCAATGATCCCGCCCCGGATCGCATAGTCCCCCGGCTCCATCACCGTAGGTGCCTGGGTAAAGCCCATCCGCACAAGGAAATTGCGCAAGTCTTTTTCGTTGACCTGATAATTCACCTGCGCCCGAAAGGCCGCGTCTTTCAGAACCTCGCGCGCGGGCACACGTTGCGTTGCTGCGTTCAAAGTGGTCAGCAACACGAATTGCTTGGGCATGCCATGCACCAAGGCCGCCAAAGTCGCCATACGCGCGGCCGCAATGTCGGCGTTTGGCGACACGCGGTCATAGGGCAAACAATCCCAGCCCGGAAAGACCACCACCGGCACATCAGGTCCAAAGAACGCAAGCGCCGATTTCATCGCAGCCAGCCGCTTGTCGTCGCGTGCGATATGCAGAACCGGTCCGCCCGACGCCGTCAGCTCGTCAAGGATCAGCTTTGCGTCGTAGCCTTCAGGTGCGCCGCCGACGGTGACGTGATGCTGTGTCATCGCGAAGCCCTCTTTAGTTCAGCGGCGACAGCTGAAAGTTCTGATACATCCCCCAAAGAGATGTTACGAAAATAGACAGCATTCCAATGAGTTGCACATAGATGCGATGGCGCGCCAGACGTTTGTACAACATCTCGCGATCTTGCGGATCAACCTCAAGGGCGCGCGCGGTAGACAGGGACAACAAGCCAATAATCGACATGGGAAACAGGATCAAAAACACCGCCTGCGCGAACTCATAGCGATAGTAAAACCCGACGACCGCCAGCGAACTCAGCACGAAACAGCCAAAGGACAGCATCGCCAGTCCCGACGCACGACTGATGTACAAAAGACGTCCGACATTGATGCGCACCATGTCTTCCAGATCGACCTCATGCTGACCACCACGCCGACGCGCACGTAGCACAAGATCATAGGGAATACCCAGCACCCAATGGCTGGCCGAGGACCACAACAAGGCCAACATGATCCAGAACCAAAGGTTGGAAAAACTGCGCAGGTCGATAAGCTCGATGATAGAAGTATGCAGGTCCACGCAATGCGTCCTTAATTCGTTTTGATGATCCATATCCCTAGGACGCGGCAATTCCTACCCTTGTCGGGCGGGAAATTCCATGGCACCCCGTTTTCTGTAACGAATGAGGCCAATATGAAACCGACGATCGCCCCTTTTCCCGCCGCGCGCCCGCGCCGTCTGCGCAATACTCCCGCGTTGCGGTCGCTTGTGCAGGAAACCACTCTTGGGGTCGGCGATCTGATCTGGCCCGTGTTTGTGCGCGAAGGCGAGAACATCGAAGAGCCCGTGCCCTCGATGCCAGGTGTGGTGCGCCGCTCTGTCGACCGAATTGTCGAGGCGGCCAAAGAAGCGGCTGATCTGGGCATTCCCGTAATCTGTCTGTTTCCCTATACCGAGGCTGACAAACGCACATCCGACTGCGCCGAAGCCTGGAACCCCGAAAATCTGTCAAACCGCGCAACCAGAGCGATCAAGGCCGCCGTGCCCGAGATCGCGATTATGACCGACGTCGCCCTGGACCCATACAGCGACACCGGTCAGGACGGCTTTGTAATCGACGGTTATGTCGCCAATGATGAAACCATCGAGGCCCTGATCAAACAGGCTCTTAGTCAGGCAGAGGCTGGTGTGGATATCATCGGCCCGTCAGACATGATGGACGGTCGCATTGGGGCACTGCGCACCGCGCTAGAGGCCGCGGGGCACAAGGATGTCGCGCTGATGTCCTATTCCGCGAAATATGCCAGCGCGTTTTACGGCCCCTTTCGCGACGCCGTGGGCGCATCGGGTGCACTGAAAGGCGACAAAAAAACCTATCAGATGGACCCTGCCAACAGCGACGAAGCCTTGCGCATGGTGGAACGCGACCTGAACGAAGGGGCGGATATGGTGATGGTCAAGCCTGGCATGCCCTATTTGGACATCTGCCGCCGCGTGAAAGACAGCTTTGGCGTGCCAACCTTTGCCTATCAGGTCTCGGGTGAATACGCGATGATCCAGGCCGCTGCGCAAAACGGGTGGATCGACGGCGAGAAAGCCATGGTGGAAAGCCTGATGGCCTTCAAACGCGCCGGATGCGATGGCATTCTGACATATTTCGCCCCTCAGATCGCAAAAGCTCTGCGTGGGCGCTAATGTGCCGAAACCACGTCATCTTGGGTGACAACTAACCCGGATGCGTCTATATTGTGGCGCAAATCAACAATGATACGTGCAGGCAAGCAGATGAAAACCATTAAACGAAGAGCGCTTATTTTAGCGGCGATGGCCAGCGTCACCATGGCAACGGCCTGTGGCAACGGCATTAACAGCCGGGGCTCTGACACGATCAACGCGCGCGTTGAGGCGACGTTGAACTTTATGTATGACAAATACCCCAACACGATTGATCTGGCGGACAAGGCAGCAGGTATACTGGTCATGCCGCTCGTCACCGAAGCGGGCCTTGGGTTTGGCGGCGGCTATGGGCGGGGCGCTCTGAAAGTTAAAGGCGAAGTTGTTGATTATTATTCGACGACACGCGCAAACTTCGGTTTCCAGATCGGCGCGCAGCAATTTGCGCATGTCCTGTTTTTCATGACCGAAGGCGCACTTCAGGATTTCCAAAGCTCCAGCGGCTGGGCCGCAGGTGCGGATCTGGAATATGTCGTGTCTGACAAAGGGGATTCTGTTGCCGCGGATACCACGACCCTGCGCAGCCCCGTCTTGGCCGTGGTCTTTGGCCGCGCAGGCGCACGGATCGGCGCAACGCTTGAGGGCTCGAAATACACGCGGATCATTCCTTAAGCACTCCGCATGCGGATCATCGAAAATATCTTCTATGTCGAGCGCCCGTCCGAAAGACTGGCGCTCGATTTGTATCTGCCGTACCGCAGGCCCCGCGCGACCGTCATTTTCGCCCACGGAGGTGGCTTTCGCAAAGGCAGCAGGACATCTGCCGAAGCTTTTGCTCTAGCGCGCCGGTAGATGCCTTGTTGAACGACAAAGACGAGGCCGGCACGCCCTACTGGACCCATATGAGGATGCTATTTGACGCCTCGATGGATCAATCCAATGCGCGTAACCGTTTGATAAGGCTGGATGTATCCCAACGCCCGCCACCCAGTTTCTGAACGTCTTTATAGAACTGATCCACCAAAGCCGTCAGGGGCAGGCTCGCGCCGTTTTCATTTGCCGCGTCCAGACAGATGCCCAGATCCTTGCGCATCCAATCCACAGCAAACCCATGTTCGAAATGATCCGCGATCATGGTTTCATAACGATTGGACATCTGCCAGGACCCGGCCGCACCTTGGGAAATCACCTCAACGACGGCAGCGCCGTCCAGCCCAGATTTCTCTGCAAAATGAAGCGCTTCGGACAAGCCCTGAACGACGCCTGCGATTGCGATCTGGTTGCACATCTTGGTCAGCTGGCCCGCGCCGCTATCGCCAATCCGGCGGCAGATCCGTGCATAGGCGTCCATCACGGGTTCTGCCGCGTCATAGGCTTTGGTGTCTCCGCCGCACATGATTGAAAGCACACCGTTTTCCGCACCGGCCTGCCCGCCAGAGATCGGCGCATCGACAAAGCTAAGGCCTGCCTCTGCGGCCGCTGCGTAGAGTTCGCCGGTGACTTTTGCCGACACCGTGGTGTGATCAACAAAGATCGCGCCCTCTTTCATCGTAGCAAAAGCGCCGTCTTCGCCCGTGCAGACCTGACGCAAATCATCATCATTGCCAACGCAGGCCATGACAAAATCCGCACCCCTTGCAGCTTCTGCCGGTGTCAGCGCCATTTCGCCGCCATGCTCTTTCACCCAAGCTTCTGCTTTTGCCGACGTGCGGTTATACACGACAACATCATACCCCTTGGATTTCAAATGCCCGGCCATCGGATAGCCCATGACGCCAAGTCCCAGAAAAGCCACACGTGTCATCACTTTTACCTCTCGCAAAATCGTCGTAGTGTCTGCGTGCATGTGTGCCCATGCCAAGAGATTAAGCAAGACCAAATAGAGACGCGCAATGACTAGAGTTTTTAAGTGGCTGTTCCGACTGACGACCGCATCCTTCCTGTTGATCTTCGCTTTCGGAGCGCTTGTTTATTATTTTGCGTCACGGTCCCTGCCCGACTACGACAAAGAGCTGCAAACGGGCTATGTCTCGGCCCCTGTCGAAATCGTGCGCAACAATGCCAATGTGCCGCATATCTTTGGCGAAACCGATCCCGACGTGTTCTTCGCGCTTGGCTATGCGCATGCGCAGGATCGCCTGTGGCAGATGACCGTCATGCGGCGCACGGCGCAGGGGCGCCTGTCCGAAGTCTTTGGCGCGGCGACGCTGGATGTCGACAAACTTTTGCGGCGTTTGGGTGTGTATTCGCTGGCCGTCAGCTCTGTTGACTCGCTAAGTGAACGCACGCGGGTCTTGATGACCGCCTACGCCAACGGCGTGAACGCCCGCATCACCGAGGTCAATGAGGACTCGCTTGGTCGCGGCGCACCGGAAATGTTCCTGTTCAACGCTCCAATCGCCCCTTGGCGCGTGGCAGATTCCATTTCCATTCAAAAACTTATGTCACTTCAACTGGCTGGCCACCTCGAAGAAGAAGTCCTGCGCGCGCGTGTGTCACTGGCCTTGGCCGATGAACAACGCCTGAAGGACATTCTGCCGGACCAGCCCGGCGCAGGCGTCGCGGATCTGCCGGAGTTTGCAGAGCTTGTGCCTGGTGTCTCAAGATTTGTGCAAACCGCGGACGTCAAACCGCACCCGCTGTCGCCCTTTCCAGAGCGGCATCTGGCAGGCGCGTCCAACGCATGGGCCGCAGCACCCGCGCGCTCTGCCTCAGGCGGAACGCTTCTGGCAAATGACCCGCATCTGGGCCTGACCGCCCCTGCGATCTGGTATCTTGCCCGTCTTGAGCTGTCATCAGGCGGCGTGATTGGCGGTACGATCCCTGGCATTCCGGCGGTTCTGACCGGACGCAGCACGCAGCTTGGCTGGGGGCTGACGTCTGCCTATGTCGACGATCAGGACGTCTTTATCGAAGAGATCAACCCCAACAATTCAGAGCAATATCTGGGCCCTGATGGGTATAAGGATTTTCTGACCCGCAAAACCATTATCAAGGTGAAGGATCAGGAACCGATCACGCTGACGTTGCGCTGGACCGACAATGGCCCTGTTCTGCCTGCGGGCAGTTTCGATTTGGGCACGGTGACTCCGAAAGGCCATGTTGCGGCGATCAGTTGGACCGCGCTTAGTCCTGCAGACACATCGATGAACGCGGCTGTAGATCTGATGTTTGCCCGCGACGTGCGCGAGGCGATCCGGTCGAGCGAAAGCTATCTTGCGCCCGCACAGAACCTGACGCTGGTGGACAGCGACACGATCGCAATGAAGGTGATTGGTGCCCTGCCCCGACGCTCGGCCCGCCACCAAAGCCAAGGGCGACTGCCAAGCCTGGGGGCCAAGATCGAAAACCGCTGGAATGGCCGTTTGCCCTATTCCAGCAATCCGGAATTTGTTGCGCCTGTTGGTGGACTTCTGGGGAACACCAACAACAAGACCGTAGATCGTGCCTTTCCGCTGCATGTGTCGTTCGTATGGGGCGACAGTCAACGGGTGCAACGCTGGCAACGTCTGATGCAGGGACGCGCTGTGCATACGCGTGACAGCTTTATCGAAGCGCAACTTGACACGGTCAGCGTCACCGCGCGGTCGTTGCTGCCTTTGGTGGCGGCGGATCTGTGGTTCACCGCAGGCACCACAGCGCAGGGCACGCAAGAGCGGCAGCGTAAAGAGGCGCTGGAACTTTTGGCTAACTGGAACGGCGAGATGAACGAACATCTACCGGAACCCTTGATCTATGCCGCGTGGATGCGTGCGCTTCAGGATCGCCTTGCCAAGGATGAGCTCGGCCCCCTGATCGGCGAAT
>NZ_CAXREH010000003.1:0-26313 GCF_964229375.1 Cognatishimia sp. | reverse complement strand
TTTCGAAGTTCTTGTTGTTTACCAGCTTGTCGCGCAGGCCGAACTGAACCGCGTTGGTAAGCGAGTTCACCATGTTGCCGCCGTAGTGGTTCAGAACCAGAACGTCCGCACCGGACTGCAGAACAGGCGCGATATAGGACGAGAAGTCAGTCTGTGTCAGAGGTGTTTTCACCGCTGCAACTGTTTCCCAGCCCATGGCTTCCGTGGATGTCCGCACGGCTTCTTCTGTGGTGTAACCCCAGTTGTAGTCAGCGGTCAGGTGATAGGCCTTACGGTCGGTGCCGTAGTTGTTGGCCAGGATCGGGGCCAGCGCCGCACCAGACATGTAAGAGTTAAAGAAGTGACGGAAACCGTTGGCCTTCTTGTCTTTACCTGTGGTGTCGTTTGAGTGGGTCAGACCCGCCATAAAGATAACACCGGCCTCTTGGCACAGCGCCTGAACAGCAACCGCAACACCAGAGGACGAGCCGCCGGAAATCATCACAGCGCCGTCTTTTTCGATCATGGAACGCGCAGATGCACGTGCCGCGTCAGATTTGGTTTGGGTGTCGCCAGTAACGAACTCGACCTTCTTGCCCAGGATGCCGGTACCGTCCAGCGTCTTGGAGCTAAAGGTGTTGATCATGCCGCCGTCGCCGCCACCATTCAGGTGCTCAACCGCCAGCTGGAACGCGCGCAGTTCGTCTGCGCCTTCGTCCGCATATGGACCGGTTTGAGGTACGTTGAAACCGAGCGTCACAGTGCTGCCAGTTGGCGCGTTGGTGTAGCCAGCATGGCTACCAGCGGCCAGATATGTTGGCAGCGCGAGACCTGCACCGGCAACCGCGCCGGATTTCAGGACACCGCGACGAGTCAATGTCGATTTGGACATTATATTCCTCCCGTTTAACAGATTATTGTGCGAAACCGCCTCCTCTGCGGCGCACAGTGCACAGTTTACGTGCTCTCAGAGTATCGCGGTGAAACTGAAAACTTCGCAACAAGCGCCTTTTACAAAAGAAAAATTTTGTAAAGAAAATCACGTCGTGTTAATGAATTTTGTAAATTTGATTTACGAAAGCGGAAAAAGCTTTTGAATCAGAAGGGGTAAGCCACCATGAAAGATCGCTCTGTCGGAAGCCGTATTCGCGAGCGTCGCATGGCTTTGAAAATCAGACAGGCAGAGCTTGCGTCTCAGGTGGGGATATCGGCCTCCTACCTCAATTTGATTGAACACGATAAACGCAGAATCGGCGGCAAGCTGGTGGTGGATATCGCCGGCGCTCTCGGCGTCGAGGCGACACTCTTAAGCGAGGGTGCCGAGGCCGCTTTGATCTCGGCGCTGCGCGAGGCTGCGAATGTGGTGACCAATGTCGCGCCTGAACTTGAGCGGATCGAGGAATTTGCCGCGCGGTTTCCGGGCTGGGCCAATGTCATTCGCGCGCAGCATCAGACAGGCCTGAAACTGGAACGCACGGTTGAAACGCTCAGCGACCGTCTGGCGCATGATCCAGAGTTGGCGGCCGCGATGCACGAGGTTCTCTCTATGGTGACGGCCGTACATGCAACGGCGGGCATTCTGCATGAGAACCGCGAGTTGGAACCAGAGTGGCGCGCGCGGTTTCACCGAAACCTCAGCGAAGACAGTCAGCGCCTTGCCGACAGCTCGCAGCTCTTGGTGAACTTTCTGGACGGGGCGCAGGATGCGGAAACGCGCATGGCCTCACCACGGGATGAATTACACAGCTTCCTAGAGAACGCAGGGTATTTCTTTCCGCAGCTCGAAAAGGGCGACGATATCGAGGCTATCGTCACAGGCTCTGAGCTGCTGCACAGCAAAGGCGCGCATTATCTGGCGCGCGAAGTGCTTGCGGACTACGCGATCAACGCAAAATCCATGCCTCTTGAGGCGTTTGAGGCCGCGCACGTCGATACCAATGGCGATGTTGCCGCTTTGGCCGAGATCTTCAGTGTTTCTCTGGCTGCCGTCATGCGTCGTCTGGCGTTTTTGCCCAAACCCATTCTCAATCAAGACTACGGTTTGGTGAAATGCGATATGGCGGGCACGATGATCTATCGCAAGGAACTCAAGGGCTTTAGCCTGCCACGTTACAGTTCCGCCTGTCCGCGCTGGCCGCTGTTTCGGGCATTGCAGCGTCCCGGTCAGCCTTTGGTACAGATCGTCGAATTTGCCGCGCGGGAAATGGAGCAGTTTGAATGTTTCGCTGTGTCAGAACCGCAAGGGCGTCCGCAATTTGGACAAGATACCACATTTACAGCCACGATGCTGATCACGCCTAATGCCGAGCGGAAACCGCCAGAGGCGCAGGTTGGCGCCGCGTGTCGGATCTGTTCGGTCGAAACCTGTCTGTCTCGGCGCGAGCCATCGATCCTTGTTGATGGAATTTAACTTGGAATTTTAACCGGGCTGGCTAATGATGCCTGAACGCGATTGCTAACGACGGGGAGGGAGTGGCGAATGCGCGTATTACTCATAGAGGATGAGCCCAATATCATTGAGGCCATTAACTTCATCCTGTCCCGCGAAGGGTATGATGTTGCGACGCATGCGAACGGGCATGACGCGATAGATGCCGTGCGGGACCGTGCGCCGGATGTGATTATTCTGGACGTCATGCTGCCGGGGCGCAGCGGTTACGAAATTCTCGAGGATTTGCGCGGTGATGCTGCACTCGCGGATATTCCTGTGCTGATGCTGACGGCGCGCGGCCAAAGCCGTGATCGCGAGATGGCGGAAAAGCTTGGCGTCAGTAAATTCATGACCAAGCCTTTTGCTAACTCAGACGTGCTGGACGCTGTGCGCGCATTGACGGCCCATGTCTGAACGTCGCGTGGTCTTTCTTGAGCGGCAAATGTACCGGCGTCACCGGCTGGTGGACGCGATCCGTATACTGCCGTTCCTTGGTCTGATCCTGTGGATGCTGCCTCTGACATGGGAGCGCGAAGGCTCTGAGGCTATCAGCACCGCAAGTGCTGCCGTGTTTATCTTTCTGGTCTGGATTGTTCTTATCCTTTTGGTCGCGGTTTCTGCGGCCATGCTTGGAAGGGGTAGGAACAGTGACACCTCAAACGACGGGCAGCGGCCGGAGGAACACTGATGGGCGCGTTAAATGTCCTGATTTCGGTCAGCATAGGCTATGTCGTCTTCCTTTTTGCTGTCGCCTTCGCCGCCGAACGCGCCAACCGTTGCGGGCAGGGCGGGTTCTTGCGAATGCCGGTCGTCTATACGCTGTCCCTGTCGATCTATTGCACCGCCTGGACCTTTTATGGCGCGGTTGGATATGCGGCGCGCTCGGGGCTTGAATATCTGACGATCTATATCGGCCCCTCTCTTGTGATGATCGGGTGGTGGTGGCTGTTGCGCCGAATGGTTCGGATCGGACGTAGCCAGCGGATCACATCCATCGCGGATATGATTTCGTCGCGCTATGGCAAATCCAATGTCGTGGCCGCGGGGGTCACTGTTCTGGCGGTGATTGGAACGACGCCGTATATTGCGCTGCAACTTCAGTCAGTTGCGCTGAGTTCCTCGGTCTTTGTTGGCGCTTCGGGGGGGCAGGATGTCGATCTGACCTCGGTTGCTTTGTTTGTGGCCATTGGCCTTGCGATCTTTACCATCCTGTTTGGTACCCGGAACCTGGATGTAAACGAACGTCACTATGGCGTTGTGATGGCGATTGCAGTCGAGGCAGTCGTCAAACTCTTTGCGCTGCTGGCCGTTGGCGTTTTTGTGGTGTGGGGCATTGCCGACGGACCGGCCGATATTCTGCAACGGATCGAGGCTTCTCCGATTTCAGACTGGCGTATTTCTGGCGGGCGCTGGGCAGGTCTGATCTTCCTGTCTGCTGCGGCCTTCCTGTGTCTGCCGCGCATGTTTCAGGTCATGGTGGTTGAGAACGACAACGAAGACCATCTGCGCACGGCAAGCTGGGCCTTTCCGACCTATCTGATGGTCATGAGCCTGTTTGTTGTGCCGATCGCCGTCGTCGGCCTCGAGCTGTTGCCCGAAGGCTCTAACCCGGACCTTTTTGTTCTGACCCTGCCGCTTGCTACGGGCAACGAAGCGCTGGCGATGCTGTCGTTCATCGGCGGGTTTTCATCGGCATCCTCGATGGTCATCGTGGCGGTGATCGCGGTGTCGACCATGGTGTCTAACCACATCGTTCTGCCGATCTGGCTTTGGGCCAACCGCATGGAGCAGGTGACCCTGTCGGGCGATATGCGCCGGGTTATGCTGTTGTCGCGCCGTCTGTCCATCATGGGGATCACCCTGTTGGGCTCTCTGTATTTTCAGGTCAGCGGTGGCGGATCGGCCTTGGCGGCCATTGGTTTGATCGCCTTTGCCGGTGTCGCGCAGGTGCTGCCGGTGCTGATCGGCGGGGTGTTCTGGCGCGGAGCAACCCGGATCGGCGCCTTTGCAGGCATGACAGTGGGCTTTGCCATCTGGATGTATACGCTGTTGTTGCCCAGCTTTGGCGCGTGGTCGCCGGATCTTATGAACGAGGGGCTGTTTGGCATCATGTGGCTGCGCCCACAGGCGATGTTTGGGATCAATGGCATGGATCCGCTCTTGCATGCGGTTCTGTGGTCTATTTCCCTCAATACGCTGGTGTTTGTGGTGATTTCTCTCGCGTCCTTCCCAACCCCGATCGAACGTCTTCAGGGGGCGCAGTTTGTCAATATCTTCGACCATTCCGCCCAGACGCCAAGCTGGACGGGCGGCGTGGCACAAAGCGAAGATCTGATGGTGATGGCGCAGCGCATTCTGGGCGCTCGCGAGACACAGGATCTGTTTGAACGTGAGGCGCGCAGGCAGGGTGTAAACGGCTATCTGCCTGATCCTGACCCCGACTTTTTGCAGGTGCTGGAACGCCAGTTTTCCGGTGTGGTGGGCGCGGCGACGGCGCACGCAATGGTTTCGCAGGTGGTGGGCCGCGCATCGGTGTCTGTGCAGGATCTATTGGCCGTGGCCAATGAAACGGCGCAGATCATGGAATATTCCAGCCAATTGGAAGCCAAGTCCGAAGCCTTGCAACGCACCGCGCGTCAGCTGCGCCGCGCAAACGAAAAGATCACGCTGGTGTCGGAACAGAAGGACGACTTCCTCTCGCAAATCAGCCACGAGCTGCGCACGCCCATGACGTCGATCCGTGCGTTTTCGGAAATTCTGCGCGATGCGGATAAGCTCAGCAGCTCAGAGAAGCTGAAGTACAGCGACATCATTCACAGCGAGGCGCTGCGGCTGACTCGCCTGCTGGACGATCGTCTGGACTTAAGCATGTTGGAAAATCGCCGCGTCAAACTGAACTATGAGCGCGCGAACTTGTCTGATCTGCTGGATGAATCCGCGACGATCGCCCTGTCGGGCGAGGGGGCAGAGCTGAAAGTGCGCCGCAACCGAGCCTCGGAGAACGTCGAAGTTTATTCCGATGTCGAGCGGCTGCGTCAGGTCTTTATTAATGTGATCCGCAACGCGCAGAAATACTGTGATGCCGACCGCCCCGAGTTGCACATCAAAGTCGCACGCTCTGATGCGCGTTTGACGATTGATTTCGTGGACAACGGCTCGGGTATTGCGCGCAAATCCCAGGAAGGGATTTTTGACAAGTTTGTGCGCGTCAATGCCTCTAAGGCGGGCGGGGCGGGGTTGGGCCTGTCAATCTGTCGCGAAGTCATGACCAGCCTTGGCGGAGAGATCACCTATCTGCCGGGGCAGGGTGGTGCTGCGTTCCGCGTTATCTTACCCGAGGCAGCAACGCCGCCCGCGCATTGATCAATCGCTTTTGCGAGAGGCCAGAAATTCAATCCGGCCACGCAGGGCATCCAGATGATACCCGCCTTGCGCTGCGGCCTCCAGCAACTCGTCCGCAGAGGCGCTGTCTGCATGCCCCAGAACCCACGCCACAGTCGAGCGCGTGCCCGATGCGCAATAGGCCAGAACCTTGCCTTCGGCGCCTTCCAACGTGGAGCGTTGCAACGCGAGCCTGTCGTCGGTCATGGTGTCATGCGTCAATGGGTTGATAACAAATGCAAGGCCAGCGGCTTTGGCTGCCGCTTCCATCGCAGCCGCATGGTGCGACGCGGGGATTTCTTCGTCCGGGCGATTGCAGATAACACAGGTGAAACCCTGTGATTTCAGAGTTTCAAAATCCTCGGCACCAATTTGAGGCGCCACGTAATAGCGGGTTGTGATCTCGCGAATATCCATAGGGCGTAGTTACCGTTCGGCGACGAGGGTGTCTAGACGCCTCCTGAGCGAGGGCGTGGCAATCATGCCTGCAACCATGGCTACAAAGAACAGAATGTGCGGCCATCCGCCGTAAGACAGCGACGCGATGGATGGGCCGGGGCACAGACCGGACAGGCCCCATCCTGCGCCAAACAGAACGGATCCCAGAACCAGATTGCGATCAAACTCGATCTCTGGCTTTGCCGGAAAGCTGCCGCCAAGCATTGGCGTGCGCCCAATCGTCAAGCGCCATGCAATTGCCATGGGCAGGATCGCGCCGCCCATCACAAAGGCCAGCGTGGGATCCCAAGCGCCAAAAATGTCCAGCCATCCCTGAACCTTGGCCGTGTCCGTCATGCCCGACACAAGCAGGCCTGCACCAAAAATACCACCTGCGAGAAAGGCAAAGAAACTGCGTGACATATCAGATGACTCCCAGAAGGTGGCGAAAGAAAACAACCGTGAGGCCGCCTGCGAGAATATAGAAGACGGTGGCCACGATGCCCCGCAGGTTAAACCGCGAAATGCCACAGACCCCGTGCCCTGACGTGCATCCATTGGCCAGACGCGTTCCGACCCCAACCAAAAGGCCTGCGGCGATCAAAACGGTGATGTTCGTAGTCACATGCGTGTCGATCGGACCCGTCAGTAGGAAAATCACCGTCGGTACGACAAAGACCCCGGCCACAAACGCCAGTCGTTCGCGCCCGTTGGCCTTGCCGCTGCCGTCCACCAGCCCGCCAAGAATGCCGCTGGCGCCCATAATT
Source organism: Cognatishimia sp. (assembly GCF_964229375.1). Taxonomy (GTDB): domain Bacteria; phylum Pseudomonadota; class Alphaproteobacteria; order Rhodobacterales; family Rhodobacteraceae; genus Cognatishimia. The sequence continues at coordinate 19,317 of NZ_CAXREH010000003.1, read as the reverse complement.
CGGCCGTTGATCAGCAGGTATATCGCGCCGCCCAGGCCAATCATCAGGCCACCGATCAGGCCCATTATCCAATCTATTGGCATCACGGGTCTCCTTGTTATCAATCAGATTTTGTTCAGTGGAACTTTCAAGAACACGTCGCCTTGGTCATCGGGTTCAGGCATCTGACCTGCCCGCATGTTGACCTGCAAAGACGGGATGATCAGCGCGGGCTTTTTCAACGTGGCGTCACGCGCGTCGCGCATCTCGATAAAGGCTTCTTTCGAGGCGGCCCCACCCACATGAACATTCCGCGCCTTTTCTTCGGCGACCGAAGTCTCCCATGCGAACTCATCGCGCCCGGGGGCTTTATAGTCATGTCCGACAAAAATGCGGGTCGCGTCTGGAAGGGTCAGAATACGCTGGATCGACTCATAGAGCATCTCGGACGAGCCACCGGGGAAGTCACAGCGCGCAGTACCAAAGTCAGGCATGAACAGGGTATCCCCGACAAAGGCGCAATCCCCGATCACATAGGTCAGACAGGCCGGAGTGTGACCGGGCGTGTGCATAACATCGCATCTCAGCTGCCCGATCATTAATGTGTCGCCATCGCTGAACAGCTTGTCAAACTGGCTTCCGTCGCGCTGAAATTCGGTGCCCTCATTGAACACTTTGCCAAATGTGTCCTGCACCACCGTGATCTGCGTGCCGATCCCGATCTTGCCGCCGATCTGCTCTTGTATATAGGGCGCGGCAGAGAGGTGGTCGGCATGGACATGCGTTTCCAAAATCCAATCCACCCGCAAATCGTTATCGCGCACATAGGCGATTACCTCGTCCGCAGATTGCGTGCGCGTTTCGCCAGCTGCGTAGTCAAAGTCCAAGACGCTGTCGATGATCGCGCAGGATTGGCCTTCGGGATCTTTCACAACATAGGAAACGGTGTTCGTTGCAGTATCAAAAAAAGCTTTAACGTCAGGGGTCATGTTCCCATCCTCATTAATTCACATTCAATCTAGTGAATATGTTTGGTCTGTCAAATGGCTTGCAAGACAAAGTGTACAATAAATTGGCAAACGACGTAACGTCGAGGTGTTCTCGGCCCCGGCAATAGCTGGCTCTTGCTTCGGGCATTTCAGGCCGTAGTATGGGGCCAGAGACGAAAAAGACCATCGGGCAGTTGGGGATGCAAGGAACAGTCGACGTCGAAACCAACGGCGAAGTTGCTGTGCTGCGGATGTCATCGGGCGGCCGCAACCCGCTGACGCTGGCGCTGCGGTCTGATCTTATCAACGCACTCAGACAAGTCAGCCGTTTGGGCGGCATGCGGGCCGTCGTTCTGACTGCGGGTGGGGCGTATTTTTCGTCAGGGCTCGAGCTGGAAGAACTGGACGATGCGCAGGTGTCGCCCACGGTCGCAGATGTCGCGCGCGCCATCGAAGAGTTTGAGCTTCCGGTGATTGCTGCGTTGCAGGGCCCAGCCTTTGATGCCGGCTTTGAGCTGGCGCTGGCGGCGCATTACCGGATCGCGGTCAGCACGGCAAAGGTCGGGTTCGAGGCCATTAATCTGGGCCTCACCCCTTGTGGTGGCGCGACACAACGGCTGCCACGATTGATTGGTGCCAAGAACAGCCTGAAAGTAATGATGGATGGTCGGCGTTTGTCGGTGAAATCCTTGGGGTTGGTTTTTGACGCAATCGTCTCGGGCTCGTTTGAGCAACATTATCAAGCCTTTGCCGAGTCTCTTCTACGTGACAACAAACCCCGCCGCCTGACCCGCGATCAGGATGCAGGATTGCAAGACCCGGTCGCTTTTCAGGCCGCAATACTGGACGCGCGCGAGGCTGCTCGGGGAGACGGGCAGGCAAAGCTGGACCTGATACGCTGCGTCGAGGCCGCAGGGCTTTTGCCCTTTGAAGCAGGTCTTGCGCTTGAACTGGACGCCTATGAAGGCGCGATCAAGTCGGATGTATCGCAATCCTATCGGCATCTGCTGCGGGCTGAATCGCGCGTGCGCACACACACCGCCTCAATGGATGAGGGCGCATGGGACGTCCACAAGCTGGCCATCATCGGGGCGACAAGCACCGCGATCGCTTTGGCGGCGGTATGTCTGGCGGCGAGTATCGGTGTCATTATGATCGTGCCCGGCGAAGACATGGTGCGAGCGCGGGCAGGGGTCAGAAAGCAGATTGACCGGATTTTACAGCGCAATGGCACGAGTGCGTTGACAGTGGATCAAGTCATCGAAGGATTTGAGCTGGCCCCTCGGATCGAAGACTGCGTGAACAGCGACATGGTTCTGGATCTGGCAGGGGGCACGAAGGACGCACAACTGGACCGCTTCCGCCAATTGGGCGAGTTCATGCCCGGCCATTCCGTTTTGGCAACAGGCACCGCGCAAGGGGGGCTTGCCGACTTGGGTCAACAAGCGCAACGCTCGCGTCAGGTTGTTGGGCTTTATGCCTATGCGCCGGTTGAGGTCTTGCCATTGGTGGAGGTCGCGCAATGTGCGACGACTTCTCAGGTGGTGGTCGCGGCGATGGCACGGTTTGTGTCGCGCCTAGAGAAATACTGCGTGATTGCCTCTGACGCGCCGGGGCTGATCGGCAATGCTGTGCAAAGCGCGTTGTTTCGTGCTGCCGAGCAACTTTTGCATCTAGGCGTCGAATTCGAAGAAATCGACGACGCCATGCGCGCCTATGGGTTCAATCTGGGTCCGTTTCGCCTGTGGGATCTGGGGCGCGGGCCGCGCACCGGGCGTTTGGCCCAAGCGATGTCAGAACAAGGGTTGACAGGCCGTGCGGGTGGTGCCGGGTTTTACACCTATGAAGAGGGTCAGACGCGCCGGCAGCCAAACAAGAACGCCGTTCGAATTGTGCATGCCCTGCGCGAAGGCAAAGACGTGCCCGATGTCTTTCTAAGCGCGTCTGATATTCAGTTTTATTGTGTCGCTGCGATGGCCAATGAAGGCGCGCGGCTGCTGTCAGAGGGTGTTGCGCGATGCGCCAGTGACATCGATCTGGTGATGACCTTGGGGCACGGCTTTCCACGTCACCGTGGTGGGCCGATGAAGGCTGCAGATCTTTACGGGTTGTTGACGCTGCGCAAAAAGATGCGGGCTTTGGCCGAAGTGAACCCGTTTTGGACCCCGTCTTCGGTGTTTGATGACCTGATCAAGAACGGCCAGCATTTCGGGGATTGGACCTAGCGTATTGGCGACACCGGCCCAAGTCACGCGTCAGGAAAACGCCAGCCCAAGCATGACGACCATCAGACCAATCACAGACATAAACAGCGACCCAAGGTTAAGCGGCATCGCCGCCTGAACTGCTGCACGCAGCTCTTCGTCGCTGAGGCCTGCTTTGCGTGCTCGGTTTACGCGCAGGATCGACGTGATCAGGCCAACCAAGCCTACCAGAGAAATCGCAGCGCCTACCCAGATAAGCCAGTCCATGGCCAATTCCTTCCGTCAAAACCGCCTCGGGCCTAGACCATCACGACGCTTGTCGCAAGGTGAAATCCGCCTTCGGCCTGAATGGCCGCTTGTGGCCCGCGAATGGGGGCGATAGGGTGCGCGCCAACACCCAACAGGAGGCCACATGTCCGAGCAAGTCACCGACTCCAGCTATCGCGTTACCGCAGATGAACTGCGCCAGTTCATCGAGCGTTTTGAACGTCTGGAACAAGAGAAAAAAGACATCATGGATCACCAAAAAGAGGTGATGGCCGAGGCCAAAGGCCGGGGCTATGACGTCAAGGTGATGCGCAAGATCATTGCGTTGCGCAAGCGTGACCAGAATGACATCGCCGAAGAAGAAGCGGTGCTGGAAATGTACAAAGAAGCGCTTGGCATGCACTAGCGCCCTAGGGCTCTAGGAAGTTGATTTCTGGCATGGACTGGATCAGATAGACGTCGTCGTCATAGATTTCGGTCATGGCGTCGACAACCTCGTCGGTCCATCCCGGAACCTCGAGTTCCTCTTCCAGGGCATCTTCATCCGCGAATTTCTCTAGAAACGCCGCAATCACGCGGCGTTTTTGCACTTGAGTCAGGTCGGGGCGGGCCTTGAGGTATTCCTCAAACCGTTCAAACCCTTCCTGGGTCAAAATGTCTTTCAACAGATCATATTGCGCATTCAGTGGGATCGTCGGATCCACCCCAGCCACTTCGCGCAAAATCTCTTCCCAGATCAGCGGCGTGTCCTCGTTGCACCAGACCGTGATCTGCGTGTTGGGGCAGTCTTCGATCACCCTTTCAAAGTAACTGGACCACCGCAGCGCCATAGGGTCGCTGTGGCCGGTGAGTGCGCTGAAATCATCGCCGTTATGGGCAACCATCAGCGCCTGCATGAAAGTGGCAGGGTTGCGGATGGCGTAAAAGAATTCGACCTCGGCGTCCTCAAACAGACGAAGAAAGCTGACCAAGCGATTGAAAGGGCCGGGAAAAAACTCGTTCTCGCTAATCGATGTGCGAGGAAACCCAAGGAAGTTGTCAGCAGAAAATATCACGCGGTTGGGGCGCGTGCCGCCGGTGATGCTTTGCATGAAATCCTGCTGCAACGGCAGCGGGTTTGAGGCGTTCAGCACCTCGGACATCAAGGGGCGCAATTGCTTGCGAAACTGTGCCGGACGCGGCACGATCGTGTCCATTCCTGCCAACAGCTCACGGTTTTTGCCCAGGCACATTTGCAGCCTGTTTTCATCCGTATATGGCGCGCCGAAATGGAGTGCGACCTGCATATTTTGCCCGTTTTGCCCTGTTTTGTTACAGCCTAGTATAACTTCCTTTCTGGACAGTGAAACCTATTTCGGGCAAGGGGGCGACATGAGCAGTGCAGAGACAGTGTCGGCAAAACGATTGAGCCTTCGAGGGATACTGAACCCTTGGTCATTGGGCGCCCTTGCGATCGCGCTGTTGGTTCTGGCCCCGATCTGCGCGGTTGCGGCTTTGGCCTTCTTTCCAACCGAAAATATCTGGCCGCATCTGCTGTCCACAACCTTGCCCCGTTATTTGCGCACAACGCTTGTTTTGATGGTGTCTGTCGGGGTGCTTACCGCGGTGATTGGCACGGGTACGGCGTGGCTGATCAGCCGGTATAGCTTTCCGCTGCGCCGCATCTTAGAGTGGGCGCTTTTGCTGCCGTTGGCGATCCCGGCCTATGTGGGGGCCTATGCGCTGGTGGATTTTCTAGAGTACGCCGGACCCGTTCAAACCTGGCTTCGCGGTGTGTTTGGCTGGCAGACGTCGCGGGATTATTGGTTCCCAGAAGTGCGCTCGCTTGGGGCCGCTATTCTGGTGCTGTCGGCAGCGCTTTATCCCTATATCTACATTCTGGCCCGCGCCACATTCCGCGAGCAATCTGCAACCAGCGACGAAGTGGCCCGGTCTTTGGGGGCTGCGCCTTGGTCGCGGTTCTGGCGCGTAGCTTTGCCGCTGGCGCGCCCTGCAATTGCTGCGGGCATGGCCATCGTGATGATGGAAACCGTCAATGATTTCGGCACAGTGGATTATTTCGCGGTGCAAACCCTGACGACCGGAATCTTCAACGTCTGGCTTGAAAGCAACAACGCAGGCGGTGCTGCGCAGATTTCCTGCGTGATCCTGATCCTTGTGATCTTTCTTGTGACCTCCGAAAAGATCAGCCGCCGCCGCATCAAGTTCTTTAATCTGGGCAAGTCCACACGTCCGGTTGAGCGGGTTGCCCTGACGCGCGGGCGGGCGGCTCTGGCGACGTGTTTCTGTCTGCTGCCCTTCCTGATCGGGTTTGCGTTGCCTGTCGGCGTGATGACGGATCACGCTTTGGCGAATATGGAAAGCTGGACGGACGAAGGGCTGATCCGCGCGCTGACGAACACGCTGGTCGTTTGCGGAATCGCGGCGGTCATCACGGTTCTGGCCGGGGTCTTTCTGGTCTATGGGGTGCGCCTGTCAGGACAGACGTTGCCTCAGCTTTTGTTGCCATTGACCACCATTGGCTATGCTGCGCCGGGAGCTGTTTTGGGTGTCGGCATTCTGATCCCTCTCGCGTTTCTGGATCACCGCTTGGCAGAGCTTTTGGAGTCGATTTTTGGCGGCCGGTTCCCTTTGATTTTGACAGGTTCTGCTTTTGCGCTGGTTCTGGCGTATTGCGTCAGGTTCTTTGCGATTGCCCAGGGTGCTGCGGATGCGGCCATGGGGCGCGTGCCACCAAACCTTGCCATGGCCGCGCGCTCTCTGGGGCGCAGCAAGGCGCGGGTTTTGGCGGAAATCTATTTCCCTTTGATCCGCGGCTCGATTGGTTCGGCGCTGTTGTTGGTATTTGTGGACTGCGTAAAAGAACTGCCCGCCACGATGCTGTTGCGTCCGTTCAACTACGAGACCTTGGCAACCCGCGTGCATGATCAGGCCAGTCTGGAAAACATCGGTGATGCCAGCCCTGGCGCCCTGTTGATCGTGCTGGTCGGTCTGGTTGCTGTGCTGCTGCTGGCCCGCGCCAACAGATAGGGGACTGTTCGCGTCAGCCGTACAATTCGGCAAAATTCACGGATTGTCGCGCCGCGCGATACATTTACCCCCCAGAAAACCATCTCACACTTGAAAAATAGCGCATTTTGGCCACAGCTTCGGCCAAGCAGTTATTGAGAGTTCGAGATATGGGTATTCTGAAGCGACTATGCTTTGCAGTCGTTTATACGCTTTGGTCCGCAGGGTCCGCCCTTGCTGAGCCGCAGAAGCTTTATTTCTTCGGCAACAGTTTGATTCATCATTTGAGCGACACGGACACCACCACAGTTCCGCATTGGCTGGCGCATTTCGGGCGCACCACGGGCCGCAGTTTCAAGCTGGACGGGCAGTGGGGCTTTATGCGTGAGTTCGACGAAAAGCTGCCCCCGGATGCAGAGTGGCAATTCAAATCGGTGCCATCCGCCTGGGGCAATGCGCGCAATTTCAAAAGCGTTGGTTATGACACGATTGTCTTTAACCCAACGAACTTCATTCAGTATCGGGCGCCCGATCGTGCTTATGAGTGGGACAACCCCAACCGCGAGACTCCGGTCTCGGTTGCGCTTAATCTTTTGAAAAAGACGGCCTCTGGCAAAAAGGTCTTTGTCTATGAGGGCTGGGCTGACATGGATCCGTTCGGTTATCCACCCTCGCGTCGCAAATTGCGCCAGTATCATCAGCACAATATTGACGACTATCACCAATGGTACGTCGAGTTCGTCCGCCATCTTCAGCGCGCGCGCCCGGATTTGGAGATCGAATTGATCCCTGTCGCCCGTGTTCTGTCGCGCGCGTTTCTGGAAACCGGTTTGGCCAAAATCGGAACCCGCGAGATCTATGCCGATGATATGGCGCACGGCAGCCCGACGCTTTATTACCTTGCGGCCGCGATCACATATGCGGGCTTGTTTGACGAGCTGCCCGAGTTCGGAGAGCTCCCACGAGGGATAGACCCCCTAGTGGAACCTTACTTTGACGGATTGAAACGTATCATCGCCGAGGAAATCGAGGTTTCAAAAAAAAAATGAAGTAGCGGAATCTGCCGAGGCAGACACCGTTATGGTCCAGATGGCTGCGGTAAACACTGCGCCAAGTCTGGGCATTGGGCTGAATGCGATTTCGGATTGGTCCACTCAGCTGCCGTTCTTGGATCTGATGAAATCGGCGCGTCCATGGATTGGTCACAGACGCGGTCAATGGGGCGGCTTTGAAGAGGCCGACTTGCTGGCGGATGGCCTGCTGGATGCCAATGGCTGGCCCAAAGAATTCCCCTTTCGCATGGAGGGCGTCGAGACGCTTATCCTGACGGACATGCCGCAGGGTTTAACCCAATTGGGCGGGCTTTATCGTCTGACCTATAAGGGACAGGGTCGCATCGATCTGACCGGTCTGGCGCGTCCGGTGCGCTATGGCGATGGCGAGATCTGGTTCCGCTATGCCCCAGGCGAGGGGTCTGTCGGGATCAAGATCAGTGACACAGATCCCAAAAAGACTGGCGACTATATTCGCGATATCTCGGTCGTACACGAGAACCATATCGCCTTGTTTGATATGGGCATGACCTTCAATCCGGAATGGATCAAACTGATTCAAGACATGCGCCTTGTGCGGTTCATGGACTGGATGGAAACCAACGAAACCGAGATCGCGGCCTGGTCCGAACGGCCTATGGTGGGTGATTACACCTATATGCGGCGCGGTGTTCCGGCCGAAGTTATGATCGATCTGGCCAATCAGATCGGCGCGGATGCCTGGTTTAACATGCCGCATCTGGCGGACGACACCTATGTTGCGGGCTTTGCAACATTGGTGCGTGAACGCCTGCGTCCCAGCCTTAAGGCCTATGTCGAATACTCAAACGAGCTTTGGAACTTTATCTTCCCGCAGACCCAATGGGCGGTCGATGAAGCGCGCGATCTATGGGGGTCGCGGGCTCCGGATGACGCCTGGTTCCAGCTCGCAGGGCTGAAGGCCGCAAATGTAATGCGCGGCTGGAGCACAGTCTTTGCTGGTCAGGAAGAGCGTATTGTTCGAGTCGCGGCCGTACATACAGGGTGGATCGGTTTGGAAGCGGCATTCCTTGAGGCCCCGCTCGATGGCGCGCGTCCGGCGGATGTCTTTGATGCCTATGCGGTGACGGGGTATTTCGGCCACGAGCTTGGCGACGAAGGCGGGCCGGCCAAGATCAAACGTTGGCTGAAAAGCGGCCAGCAGGTCGCAATCCAGAACGCGATTGAAGAAATCCGCAAAACCTCGTTCAAATTCCTGACCAAAGAAGCCTGGCCGCATCATGCGCGCGTGGCCAAGGACTATGGTCTGGACTTGATCATGTACGAAGGCGGCACCCATGTGGTTGGACATGGCGACTGGGTGAATGACAAGAAACTGACCGCTTTTTTCCAAGAGCTGAACTATTCCCCTGAAATGGGTGTGCTGTATCAGGATGTCATTAACGCTTGGACCAATGCAGGGGGCACGCTGTTTAATGCTTTTGTCGATGTTGCTCCGGCCAGCAAATGGGGCAGTTGGGGCGCCCTGCGCAGCCTTAACGACCGCAACGCGCGCTTTGATGCTCTGGTGGCATACAACGCCTCGGGCGTCGGGCAGACCGACAATCGTCCCATCGAAGTATTTGCCAATGGCGTTCAACTGTCCGCCGCGCCGGAAGGTGAAACGCTGGATGGGTCCGTTTACGCGGATGTGCTGATGGGAGGGGCGGGCGACGACACCCTTATGAGCTATGGTGGCGATGATATCGTAAATGGCGGAGAGGGCGTCGATCATGTCGAGCTTATGGGCTTTATGGAAGAATATCGTTTCTTCCGCGAGGGCGCGACTTTGCGTGCTGAATCGCAATACGGCACACAGCGGATCAGCGCGGTTGAGACCATGTCATTTTCCAAGATGCCGGGCGTGAATGTCGGTTTCGCTGATTTCTTCTAAGCCAAGCTGCAATCCAACTCTGGGTTTCCGTGCCGAAATGAGGTATCACTAGGCCAAACTCGCCAAAACAACAGAGCGATACGAGCAGGATACCGGATGAAGACAAGCATCATCATCCCCGCCAATAACGAAGAAGCCTGGATGGGCTATTGTCTGGACGCGTTGTTCAAATCAAAGCGCGTCGAGGATGCCGAAGTTATTGTCGTTGCCAATGGATGTACCGACCGAACCGCAGACGTCGCGCGCACCTATGAAGTGCTTGCCGAAGAGCTGGGGTGGGGGCTGAAGATCCTGGATCTGGATCGCGGCGACAAGCTGCATGCGTTGAATATGGGCGAGCACGCGGCCGAGGGCGACATTCTGATCTATCTCGATGCGGATGTTCGTGTGACGGACAAGCTGATTTTCCAAATCACGCGGGTGCTGGACAAAGAAGAGGCGGCTTGGGCCAGTGGCCAGCTTCAGATGGCGGCGGCAAGTGGTGTCAGCCGCGCCTATGCGCGCTTCTGGATGAAAACGCCCTTTATGGCCAATTCCATCCCAGGATCGGGCCTATTTGCCGTCAACCGTGCCGGACGCGCGCGCTGGGACAAATTCCCCGAGATCATTGCCGACGATATGTTCGTGCGACTGCACTTTAAGCGTCGCGAGCGCATTGCCGTGCCCAGCAGCTATGTTTGGCCTGTTGCCGAAGGCTGGGGGAACCTGATCAAAGTGCGCCGCCGTCAGAACCGGGGCGTGGCGCAACTGGAAGAGCTTTATCCCGATCTCTTTTCAAATGAGGACAAAGGCGGGTTCTCGAAACTTCGCATCCTCAGCTATGCGCTGGGCGATCCGTTTGGGTTCATTGCCTATGCGGGCGTAGCATTGATTGTGCGTCTGACCAAAGATCAGACTGCCGATGAATGGAAACGCGGACGATGAACACCACGGGCGGCTTGCGCGGTAAGGTCTCGGGGCTCTTGACGGGGTCGGGGCTTGGCGCGCGCGCGATGCGCAGCTCTGCCCTGACGGTGGGCAGCTATGGCACGCAACAAGCCCTGCGGCTGGCGTCTAACCTTATTCTGACACGACTTCTGTTTCCCGAGGCCTTCGGGATGATGGCCTTGGTGTATATGGTGATTCAGGGCCTGAACATGTTCTCGGACGCCGGCGTGACACCGGCGATCATGCAAAGCAAACGCGGCGACGATCCCGCGTTTCTGAACACCGCTTGGACGTTGCAAGTGGGGCGCGGCGTCTTGCTGTGGCTGTGTACCTTCGCGCTGGCCTGGCCTTTGGCGCAGTTCTATGACGCACCCCAACTGGCGCAAATCCTGCCGGTTCTGGGCCTAACACTGATTTTGTCAGGCCTTTTTCCAACCCGCAAAGACACCGCGAACCGTCATCTGATCATGGGGCGCGTCACGCTGCTAGAGTTGCTGGGGCAGACGTTTGGCATCGTTGTCGCTGTGGTGCTGGCCTGGCTGATGGGATCGATTTGGGCACTGGTCATCAGCGGTCTGGCCACCTCGGTGGCGCATTTGCTGCTGTATACGGTTTATTTGCCTGGGGATCACAATCGGTTTGGCTGGGACAAATCCGCGGTTGCCGAGCTGATCAACTTTGGCCGCTGGATATTCCTGTCTACGATTGCCGGGTTCTTTCTCTATCAAGGCGACAAGATTATTCTTGGGAAATTCCTGAGCATCGACATGCTTGGGATTTACAATATCGGGTTTTTCCTGGCCAGTTTTCCCTTTCTGCTAGGCAATTTGGCGATCCAGAAAGTATTGATCCCGATCTATCGGGAACGCCCGCCGCAACAGTCACCTCAGAATTTCGCCAAGCTGCGCAAAATGCGGTTTCTGGTGTCAGCAGCCCTTTTGTCCATGTCGGCGGTTCTGGCCCTGACAGGCAACTGGTTGATCGATTTTCTTTATGATTCCAGATATATGCTGTCTGGCGGCGTATTGCTCTTTGTCGCCGTATCACAAATTCCGCATCTGATCCTGCTGACCTATGATCAGGCGGCCTTGGCGGCGGGCGACAGCCGCCGTTTCTTTGTTTTGAATGCTGCGCGCGCCGTTCTGATGATCGCGGGCCTTTGGGGAGGCGTCCTTGTGGCGGGCCTCTTTGGGGCCCTCGTCGGAGCGACGCTGGCGGGTGTTCTTGTCTATCCCGTGGTGGCGTGGCTGGCGCGTCATCAGGGCACTTGGGATCCACTGCACGATGGCGTCTTTGGCGCGCTTGGGCTGGTGTTGGCAGTGTTCGCCTTTTGGGTGAACTGGCCCGCGATCACCGCTCTCGTCGCCCTAAATTCGCCTTGATCTCTCCCATTTAACGCTTGGTTTGCGGGCTATCCGTAGATCAACGCCCCGAGTCTGTCTGGTTTTCGGGGAGAGAAAAACGTGCACACGAGTGGTCTTATGGTCGAGAAAAACGCGCAGAAAACATGGTCTGACAATGACATTGCGATCGTCGGGATGGCGGCGCATTTGCCGGGCTCGGACACGCTGGATACCTATTGGGCAAACCTGCGCGACGGTGTCGAATGTATCACCGAACTCAGCGATGCAGATCTGACAGAGGCCGGCGAAAGCGCTGCGCGGATGCGGCACAAGAACTATGTCGCTTCGGCCGCGGTGCTGAAAGACTATGAAAAATTCGATGCAGACTTCTTTGGCCTCAGCCCTAAAGAAGCGGCGATCATGGATCCCCAGCATCGCAAGTTCCTGGAAGTCAGCTGGGAAGCGCTTGAGACCGCCGGTCATATGCCGGAAAGATTTGGCGGGCCGATTGGGGTTTTTGCAGGCTGCGGAATGGGCAGCTATTTCTATTTCAACGTCTGCTCCAACCGCGAGCTGGTCGACAGCACCGGTATGTTCCTGTTGCGCCATACCGGGAACGACAAAGATTTCCTGTCTACGCGCCTCAGCCACTTTTTGGATCTGAAAGGGCCGAGCCTTTCGGTTCAGACCGCCTGTTCCACGTCTTTGGTCGCAACGCATTATGCGGTGCAATCGCTGCTGAATGGCGAATGCGACATGGCGCTTGCCGGCGGTGTGACCATCGAATTCCCGCATGGGCGCGGATATGTTTACGAAGATGGCGAAATCCTGTCACCTGACGGTCATTGCCACGCATTTGACCACCGGGCACAGGGCACCGTTTTTGGTTCTGGTGCGGGCGTCGTGGTGCTGCGCCGGATGGCTGATGCGCTTGCGGACAATGACCATATCTGGGGCGTGATCCGTGCGACGGCTGTCAACAACGACGGCTCGGATAAGGCAGGCTATCTTGCGCCGTCTGTTGACGGGCAGGCAGGGGCCATCGCCGAGGCACATGGGCTTGCCGACATCTCGGCAGATACAATCGACTATGTGGAATGCCACGGAACCGGCACCTATCTTGGCGATCCGATCGAGGTTGCCGCGCTAACAGAAGCCTTTCGGGAAACCACGGACGAGGCGGGCTTTTGCCGGATCGGATCGGTCAAAACTAACATTGGCCATCTGGACACAGCCGCCGGTGCCGCCAGCCTGATCAAAACAGCGCTGAGCCTGCACAACAAACAACTGCCGCCGTCTCTGGGATATGAAGCACCAAACCCGGCAATTGATTTTGACACATCGCCGTTCAAGGTGAACGACCGCCTGAACGACTGGGTCAGTCATAAAGGCCCCCGTCGTGCCGGTGTGAACTCTTTGGGTGTTGGGGGCACGAACGCGCATGTGGTGGTCGAAGAGGCCCCCGCGGAGGTCGCATCAGACGAGGCTGAGTGGCCCTATCATGTGCTGACGCTGTCCGGGCGCAGCGCAAAGGCGCTTGATGGCAATGCCGCACGGCTGGCACAGCATCTGCGTGCCAATCCCGATGTGCCGCTAGCCGATGTTGCCTATACATTGCAAGAGGGCCGTCGTGCCTTTGAGAAACGCCGCGTGATCGTTGCAGACAGCCACGAGCAAGCGATCGCTTTGCTTGAGAATGGCGATAAAGCGCGGGTCTTTGACCATTCTGCCGATACAGACACGCCGGACGTCGTGTTCATGTTCCCCGGCGGTGGCGCGCAATTTGCGGGCATGGCCCGGGATCTTTACGAAACCGAGCCGGTGTTTCAGGACTGGATGGACCGTGGATTAGAGGTTCTACGCGCCAAGGTAGACTACGACCCGCGCGCGATCTGGCTGGCAGAAGGCATGTCCAAGGCGCAAGCGGATGCCAAGCTGACAAAGCCTTCGGTGCAACTGCCGCTGATTATGATTACCGAATATGCCCTTGCGCAGCTTTGGATCAGCTGGGGCGTGACGCCTGCGGCTTTGGTTGGGCATTCGATGGGGGAAAACACCGCCGCCTGTCTGGCCGGTGTCATGAGTTTCGAGGACTGCATCGGTTTGGTTCTGCTGCGCGGGCAGCTGTTTGATACCGTTCCTGCTGGCGGCATGCTCAGCGTGCCTTTGTCCGTCTCGGAGCTGACGCCGTATCTGTCGCAAGAGATTGATATTGCTGCACGGAATGCGGCTGATCTGACCGTCGTGTCTGGCCCGCAAAAGGCGCTGGATGCGCTGCAAACCCGCCTTTCGGCAGATGAAATCGAGGCGCAGCGTGTCCAGATCGACATCGCGGCCCACAGCCGTATGTTGGAACCCATTTTGCAGGACTTCCACGCTTATCTGTCCTCGATCACATTGAACGCGCCAAGCATGCCGATCATCTCCAACGTGACCGGACAGGTTCTGAAAGCCGAAGACGCAACAAGCCCTGACTATTGGGTGGGCCATCTGCGCGGCACTGTGATGTTTGCAGACTGTCTGTCGACCGCATCCCAGATTACCGGCCGCGTCTATCTTGAAGTTGGACCGGGCAAGGCCCTGAGTTCTTTGGCGCGGATGCATTCGGACATTCCGGCAGCGCGCGTGCTGTCCAGCCTGCGCCACCCCAAAGAAGAGATCGAGGACGACAAATATTTTCTGGAAGTGCTGGGGCGCCTTTGGGCCTGCGGCGTGTCCTTTGACTGGACGCAAATTTGGGGCGACGCGCGCCGCAATCGCGTTGTTCTGCCGACCTATGCATTTCAGAAAGCGTCTTACTTCATTGCGCCAAGCGAAGTTGCTGCGCCCACTCAGCAGACATTGCTGCGTCAGGACAATATCGAGGATTGGGGATACCGTATGGCGTGGAAACCTGCGCTTGCGGAATGCGACCCGGATCTTTTGGCTGATCCAAGCTTAAGTGCACCTCATAGCTGGTTGATTTTTATGGATGATACCGGTGTGGGTCGCCAGATGTCAGACCGCTTGCGCGCGGCGGGCCATTCGGTGACCGAAGTGTCCACCGGGGATGCTTTCGGGCGTTTGGCCAAAGATCGTTATGTTCTGGCGCCGGAACGTGGACGCGAGGGTTATGACCAGTTGATGGCCGATCTGATCGCCAATGGGCGTGCGCCGGATCGGGTTCTGCACCTGTGGTTGCTCACCGACCGTGAAACCTTCCGCCCGGGCAGCAGCTTTTTCCACCGCAATCTGGAAATGGGCTTCCATGCTCTGCTGTATCTGTCGCAGGCCATGGTCGAAGAGAACCTGCCGCGTCCCGTGCATGTCATGAGCGTCACCAATGGCACAGCAAAGGTTGGCCCCGAGCCGCTTTCTTATCCGGAAAAATCAGTAATCCAAGGCCCCCTAGGGGTTTTGCCGCGCGAGGTTCCGGGCGTCTCGACTATGTCCATTGATGTGGAACTGGCAGATGATCTGGGTGAGCGTTTGTTCGAAGATCTGCTGTCCGATCCCAGCGAAGGCAGTGTTGCGTATCGTGGCTCTAAACGGTTCGTTCAGATGTCCAAACCTCATGCGCTTGACCAAGAGGGCGTCACTTGGCGCGTGGGCGAAACCTATATGATCACAGGCGGTCTGGGCGGTATTGGCGCGACAGTCGCCAAAGACATGCTATCGGCGGGTGCAAATGTCGTGTTGCAAAGCCGCAAACCACTGCCAGATCGCGAAACTTGGGACAAAATCAAAGCGTTCCGCGCAACAGATGATCCGCTGTCGCGGCGAGTTCGGTTGGTGGAAGATCTGGAAAAACTGCCCGGCAAGCTGATGATCGTGGCTGCGGACGTCTGTAATCTGGATGATATGCAACGCGCAGTCCGCGACGTTGATGCGCGGTTTGGCAAAATCAACGGTGTGATACATGCCGCTGGGGTTATCAATGATGGCCCGATGCTGGCCAAATCCTCGGTCGATGTGGCCGATGTCATGGCGCCGAAACTGCACGGCACATTGGTGTTGGACCAGCTGTTCCCTGATGGCGCACTAAACTGGCTGGTGCTGTTTTCTTCCACTTCCACTGTGACGACACCTGCAGGGCAGGTTGACTATGTGGCCGCAAATGAGTTTCTGAATGCCTATGCCAGCGCCCGAAAAGGCGATGTCACGCAGGTGATGTCTGTGAACTGGGGCGTCTGGGCGGATGTCGGCATGGCAGTCGAGAGCCTCGGCGGAGACAGTACGGCCAAGCCGCAAGACCGGATCATCACCGCGCCGGTTCTTCAACGTCTGCGCGTGATGCCGGGGAATGAAATTGTCTTTACGGCAGAGATCAGCGCCAAGACCTGCTGGATGCTGGATCAGCACCGCACGTGGGACGGGGCCGCGATTTTGCCCGGTACCGGATATCTCGAACTGATCTCCGAAGCGATGCAGGCCTTGGACGAAACCCGCGCCTATGAGGTGCGTGATCTGCTGTTTTTACGCCCGTTCCATGTCGAAGACGGACAAAGCCGCAAGCTGCGCATCAGCCTGCGTGAAACGGACTCGGGATATGACGTAGAGGTGCTCGGCAGCCACGAAGACGGCTTTGTTCTGCATGCCGAAGGGCGCATTTCGATGGTGGCGCTGTCAATGCCGCAGGATCTGGACATTATGGAACTGAGTGCCCGCTTTGACAGCGTGCATGAGGCACCTGTTGGCCAAACTCTGACGACGCGGCAAGAGGCGCATCTGAATTTTGGCGCGCACTGGAAAACACTGGTTTCTCAAAGCTTTCACGGCAACGAAGGGCTGGCGTGCCTGCGATTGGACGACGCCGTTCTGCCCGCCGCAAAGGGCATGTCGCTGCATCCCGGTCTGCTGGACATTGGGACCGGCTGGGCCATGGATCTGATCGCTGGCTATCAGGCCGAGGCCCTTTGGGTGCCCATGAGCTATGGTGCGCTGCGTCACTTCGCAACGCTGCCAGCCGAGATCATCAGCCATGTCACGCTGGTCAGTGGTTCGGTGGACGAGGGCACTGCAAGCTTTGATGTTGTGCTTGCCGATTTGGATGGCCGCGTCTGCGTCGAGGTCGACGGTCTGGCGATCAAACAGCTTCCGATTGGCGGCTCGCTGGGGGCGACGCCTCCGGTCAGGGATCAAGACATCCGGCGCGATCAGGATCACGCACCGCAGGCGCTTTCGCCCGGTGAACAGCGCTTGGCAGACAACATTGCCGAGGGCATCCCGGCTGCTCAGGGCGCAGAAGCCCTGCGTCGTGCCTTGGCGACAGGGCTGCCGCGGGTGGTTATCTCGTCCCTAGATCTGGAAGGGCTTGTCGCGCAATCCAGCCAAGAGTTTGACGACACTGCGCAAAGCGAAGGGTTTGAACGCCCTGATCTGGATGCTGACTTCGTGGCCCCGGAAACCGATGTTCAGCGCACGTTGGCTGGGTTTTGGTCGGACCTTCTTGGCATCGAGCAGATCGGCATTCACGACAGTTTCTTTGATCTTGGCGGTCATAGTCTGGTGGCTGTGCGCCTGTTCGCGATGGTCAAGAAAGCCTATCGGGTGTCTTTCCCGATTTCGGTTCTGTTTGAGGCGCCCACTATTGAAAGCTGCGCGGCTCTGATCGAGGAGCGCATCGGGCCACAGGACACTTCCGACAGTGCAGACATTATCCCTGGCCCATCCGCGCCCGAGCGCCGTTATACGCATCTTGTACCGATGCATGGCGCGCTTCAGTCTGACAAAACACCGTTTTTCCTTGTGGCCGGCATGTACGGAAACGTGCTGAACCTGCGCCATTTGGGGCATCTGATTGGCTCTGATCGTCCGTTCTATGGCCTGCAGGCGCGCGGTCTGTTTGGGGATGTGGCCCCGCATGACTCGATCACGCGAGCTGCGCGGGACTATATCGACGAGATGCGAGAGGTGCAGCCGCACGGGCCCTATATGCTGGGCGGCTTCTCGGGGGGCGGCATCACTGCGTATGAGATTGCCCACCAACTTAAGGCCATGGGCGAAGAGGTGTCGCTGGTTGTGATGCTGGACACACCGTTGCCTCAGCGCCGACCACTGAGCCGTGAAGACCGGATCAAGATCCAGCTGCAAGAGCTGAAGTCCGGCGGCGTGGGCTATCTGTATCGCTGGGCGAAAAACCGGATTGCATGGGAAATCCAGAAGCGTCGCCCGCATGGAGAAACGCACGCGGACGAGGGCGAGGCGCAGTTCCACAACGCCGAGATCGAAGCGGCGTTCCTGCGCGCTGTGTCCACCTATCAAGTGCGTCCCTGGAGCGGCCGCGTGGCGCTGTATCGCCCTCCTATGGTGGGTAAGTGGCAGGTGGCAGAGGACCGTCTGGTCGACAAGGACCGCGCCTATGTTCTGGCGGACAATGATTGGGGCCAATTTGTGGCCGACCTTTCGGTTCTGGAAGTGCCCGGAGATCACGACAGTATGGTGCTGGAACCCAATGTTCGCGTTCTGGCATCTCATATTCGGAAAGCCATTGAGGACGCCGAAGAGGCCGATCAGGTGATCGTCCCATTTCGGCGGGCAGCGGGGTAAACATGCGTAGTTCGAGTGTATTAACGGTTATCCTAAACTGGCGGACGCCAGAAATGACATTGGATGCAGCAGAGGCCGCGGTCGCTGCGATGGAGGGCATCCACGGAGAGATCCTGATCGTTGACAACGACAGTCAGGACGGCTCGTTTGAGATGATGCGAGACGCGGTTGCGCGGCAGGATTGGCCGACGGTCACCGTGCTGCAATCCGGTCGCAACGGCGGCTATGGCGCGGGCAATAATTTCGGCATTCGGGCGGGTTTCCAAACCCTAAAGGACGAGCGGCCCGACTATATCTATATCCTGAATTCTGATGCCTTTCCCGAACGCCATGCAATTTCCTATTTGCTTAAGCATATGGAAGAAAACAAAGAAACGGGGTTTGCAGGCAGTCTGACGATTGGCGACGACGGCCAGTCTCATCAAACTGCGTTCCGGTTTCCCACGCTTGCGAGCGAATTTGAGGGAGCGATCAAATTCGGCCCGGTCAGCCGTCTGTTGCGGCGCAAGATTGTCGCTCTGCCGGTGCCAGACAGCACCTGTCATGTCGGCTGGCTTGCGGGCGCGTCGTTGATGATCCGGCGTGAGGTTTTGGATGACATCGGGCTCTTTGACGAAAGCTTTTTCTTGTACTTTGAGGAAACCGACCTGTGTCTGCGCGCGGTTCTGGACGGTCATAAAATGACGTTTGTGCGCGAAAGCGTCGTGACCCACATCGGCTCTGTGTCCACGGGGATGAAAACGCAAAAGCGCATGCCGTCCTATTGGTTTGACAGCCGCCTTCATTACTTTCTCAGGAACCACGGTCGGGCCTATGCCACTGCGGCGACCGTGCTGCATCTCGCCGGTGGAAGCTTTGCGAGACTTCGCGAGATCTTGCAAAGAAAACCCGCATCCACGCCCAAATTCTTCCTCATTGACATGGCACTTCATGGGGCAAAGGCCGTCTTTTCAACGCGCGGCCGCACGTCGAGGCAGATCACGGACCCCAATGGGGCGCCGATTTTGAATGGAGAGCAGACATGAACTTTCAAAGCAAATCTGTTGCGGCCCCTCTGTCTGGTCTGTTCATCGGCAACGAAAGCCTTTTGATCCAATGCGCCGAGGC
>NZ_CAXREH010000002.1:0-16894 GCF_964229375.1 Cognatishimia sp. | reverse complement strand
CCGGCCAGCTCGGCATATTTTCCATAGGCGTCTGCGTCTGTGACGGTGACATGCGCGATCCAGAGTGCGGGCATCATTCAAATCCTTCTACGATAACGATGTTTCGAGACGAGCTGCGCAAAGCTATAGGAAGGATCGCCTGATATTCATCCGAATGATACCAGTTTTCCGCGATCTCCCGGCTTGGAAACTCGATGATGACATGACGATCCGGCGCCGATCCTTCGATCACGCGTTGCTCGCCGCCTTTGGCCAAGAACCTGCCGCCCACTTTCTTTGCGCTCGCGACGGTCTGTTCCGCATAGGCGCGATAGTCATCGCGGTTGGTGACATCTATTCCAGCTATGACATATGCCACCATCTGCGCGTTCCTTTTGTTAAAGAAGGGCTTCTGCTGCCTTGATCGCAGCGTCAGAGTTGCTTGTATCCTTCGCGCCACCTTGGGCCATATCCGGACGGCCGCCGCCGCCTTTGCCACCCAATTCAGCCACCGCAGCACGTACGATGTCAACGGCGTTCAGGCTGTCGGTCAGGTCTTTGGTAACGCCTGCCGCAACTGCCGCCTTACCGTCCGCATCGGCGATCAATAGAACCGCGCCCGTTTCAAGACGGGCTTTGTGCTCGTCAATCAGGGCAGGCAGATCGCGTCCGGACACTCCTTGCAGAACCTGCGCGATAAATTTCTTGCCGTTGATCTCTTTGACCTCGGGGCCAGATCCCTGACCTGCGCCACCTGCCATGGCAAGCTCGCGCCGCAGTTGCGCCACTTCGTTTTGCAGACCCTTACGCTCATCTATCAGCGCTTTGACACGGTCCATCGCCTCGGCAGGCTGCGCCTTGAGCAAGGTCAGAATGTCGCCCAAACTTGCCGCTTCTGCCTGTGTATGCGCAACCGCAGCGGCGCCTGTCAGAGCCTCGATCCGGCGCACGCCAGCAGATGACGCACTGTCGCCCAGGATCACAACCGCACCGATGTCACCGGTTTGTTTGACATGAGTGCCCCCGCACAACTCCAGGGAATATGTGTTTCCGTCCAAACCCTTACCGGTATCCGCACGGCCCATCGAAACCACGCGAACCTCGTCGCCATACTTCTCGCCAAACAACGCTTGCGCGCCGATTTCACGTGCATCGTCCGGCGTCATGATGCGCGTCTCAACGAGCGTATTCTGACGAACATAGGTGTTCACCTCGTCGGCCACCTGCTTCAGCTCTTCTGCGGTCAACGCCTTGGTGTGGCTGAAATCAAACCGCAGACGGTCTTCGGCATTCAAAGACCCGCGCTGCGCCACATGTTCGCCAAGCGCATTGCGCAACGCCTCGTGCAGCAGGTGCGTCGCCGAGTGATTTGCCCGGATCGCAGAGCGACGGGCGTGATCGACTTCCAACTCAACCGGGTCACCTTTGGTCACGGTGCCCTTTTCGACCAGCACCTTGTGGGCATAAACCTTGCCCTCTGCGAACTTGCGTGTGTCTTCCACCAGCGAAACGTCATCGCGGTTGTCTAGACGCCGGATCACGCCGGTGTCGCCAACCTGACCACCCGCTTCGCCATAAAACGGTGTCTGGTTCACAATAATCCAGCCGCTTTGACCCGCATCCAGCGAGTCCACAATCGCGCCGTCCTGCACCAAAGCCACGACCTGACCTTCGGCCTTTTCCGTATCATAGCCAAGGAAATCGGTCGTCCCAGCATCGTCAAGCACGTCAAACCAGATCGTATTGTCCGCAGCTTCGCCCGATCCGGCCCAAGCGGCGCGCGCTTTGGCTTTCTGCGCATCCATCGCGGCGTCAAACCCTGCGGTGTCAACCTCACGGCCCTTTTCGCGCAAGGCATCCTGCGTCAGATCCAGCGGGAAGCCATAGGTATCATAAAGTTTAAATGCCGCATCGCCCGACAAAGGCGCGCCGTCCTCCAGCGTATCAAGTTCGTCGTCCAGCAACTTCAGACCGCGATCAAGTGTTTGTTTAAAACGGGTTTCCTCCAGCTTAAGTGTCTCTTCGATCAACGCTTGAGCCTGCGTCAACTCGGGGTAAGCCGCGCCCATCTGCTGCACCAAAGCAGGCACCAAACGGTGCATCACAGGATCCTTGGCGCCCAGCAAATGCGCATGACGCATCGCGCGGCGCATGATCCGGCGCAGAACATAGCCACGGCCGTCGTTTGAGGGCATCACGCCGTCAGAGATCAGGAAAGAGGTCGAGCGCAGGTGATCCGCGATCACCCGATGGTGCACGTTTTTGTCGCCATAAGGATCAACAGAGGTCGCATCGGCAGAAGCCTCGATCAGTGATTTCATCAGATCGGTGTCATAGTTGTCGTGGCTGCCCTGCAGCAACGCACCAATCCGCTCAAGCCCCATGCCGGTGTCGATGGACTGCATGTCCAAGGCTTTCATCGAGCCGTCTTCAAACTGCTCGTTCTGCATGAAAACAACGTTCCAGATTTCAATGAACCGGTCGCCATCTTCCTCAGGCGAGCCCGGAGGGCCTCCCCAAATGTGATCGCCGTGATCGTAGAAAATCTCGGTGCATGGGCCACAAGGGCCAGTTGGCCCCATCTGCCAAAAATTGTCCGACGTCGCGATGCGAATGATGCGATCTTCTGGAACACCAACTTTCTTCCAGATTTCAAAGGCTTCGTCATCTGTGTGGTAAATCGTGGTGTAGAGTTTGTCCGTGGGGATGCCGAATTCTTTGGTGATCAGCTCCCAGGCAAACGGAATTGCGTCGTCCTTAAAATAGTCGCCAAAAGAGAAGTTCCCCAGCATTTCAAAGAACGTATGGTGCCGCGCCGTATAGCCAACGTTGTCTAAGTCATTGTGTTTGCCGCCTGCACGCACGCATTTCTGCGACGTCGTTGCCCGCTGATAGTCACGGGTTTCGACCCCGGTAAACAAGTTCTTGAACTGGACCATGCCCGAGTTCGTGAACATCAAAGTCGGGTCATTCCGAGGCACCAAAGGGCTGGACGGCACGATCTCGTGCCCCTGTTTGGCGAAATAGTTCAGAAAGGTTGACCGAATGTCGTTCAAGCTGGGCATTAGACTGGCTCTTTACTGGTGTTTCAACACGTCAAAAGACGGTTTAGCCGCAGCTAAACTAGGTGTCCACAGGCGAGTGGGCAGATTTCTTGATCAAGTATTTAGAGAGAGAGTTTTGTGACGCGATCGCCGTTCTTAACGACACCGTCCTTCTCGATCGAACACAAAATGCCGCGCAAACGATGTTTCACGTTCGCCGGATCATTGATCCAATCAAAGCTTTCGCGACCATAGCGGACTTTCCACTTGGCGCACGCCGTGTTGAATTCCTCAGAAACGCGCAGAACCACTTCGCCGACTTGCAACAATTGCCCCACCGGCAGGTTCTCATAGCCAAGGTCCATATCCAGAATGAACGTATCTCCCGGATGTGCCACGTTTTCCCGATCTCGCCACACGGCGTCGAGAACACGTTGGTTAAGAATGCACACCTGAATCTGCGGATCTGGAGAGCCGTCTGGCAATGTCAGCCAAGGCTGCGTCGACCACCGTTCGCCGGGTATGCCTTGCGCCTTGGTGAATTCCACTTGTTCGGGAAAAGCACGTTGATTGCGCGCGGGCCGCGTGCACAACATAGAAACGGCCGCCCCATCTTTGGGAGCGGCCAAAATCTCAGGCAAGAGGTCATCTAGCTCTGATCGCGTGATATGCACGGGGACTATCCTTCAAGCAACTCGTCGTCACCTTTTTCACCCTCGGGCATATCAAAATCAAGCCCGTGTGCTGCACGAATCTTATCTTCGATCTCATGCGCGATTTTTGGGTTTTCTTTCAAAAACGTCTTTGCATTCTCGCGACCCTGACCGATGCGCTCGTCCCCATAAGAGAACCAGCTGCCCGACTTGGCCACCACACCGGCCTTGTTGCCAAGATCCAAAAGCTCGCCCATCTTAGAGATGCCTTCACCGTACATGATATCAAACTCAACCTGTTTGAACGGCGGAGCCACTTTGTTTTTCACCACTTTCACGCGGGTGGCGTTGCCGACCACTTCGTCGCGGTCTTTCAACGCGCCAATACGGCGAATATCAAGGCGCACAGAACTGTAGAATTTCAAGGCGTTACCACCAGTGGTCGTCTCAGGAGAGCCAAACATAACGCCGATTTTCATCCGAATCTGGTTGATGAAGATCACCATACAGTTGGACCTCGCGATAGACCCGGTCAGCTTGCGCATCGCCTGGCTCATCAGACGCGCCTGCACACCAACGCTGCTGTCGCCCATGTCGCCCTCAAGTTCGGACTTCGGCGTCAATGCAGCAACCGAGTCGACCACGACCATGTTCACAGCCCCTGACCGCACCAGCGTGTCGGTGATTTCCAAAGCTTGCTCACCGGTGTCCGGCTGCGAAATCAGCAACTCGTCCAGATCAACGCCCAGTTTGCGCGCATACTGTGGATCCAGCGCATGTTCAGCATCCACAAAGGCGCAGACGCCGCCTTTCTTCTGCTCCTCTGCAATACAATGCAGGGTCAGAGTTGTCTTGCCCGAGCTCTCCGGCCCATAGATTTCGATGATCCGGCCCTTTGGCAGACCGCCGATGCCCAAAGCGATGTCCAGCCCCAGAGAGCCAGTCGATGTGGCCTCGATCTCTTGGATCGCGTTGCCTTCGCCGAGCTTCATAATCGAGCCCTTGCCGAATTGGCGTTCAATCTGCGCCAGTGCGCTGTCCAGCGCCTTTTGCTTGTCGTTGGAAGTCTTGCTGCTCATGTTCAGTAAATCTGCCGTTGCCATTGGTTCACTTCCTTATTCCACACCCAGACTTGGGCGGCAATGATTGCCTGTGTTCCCCTCTTGTTCTCGTGGTTATGAGATCAAAACAAGAACATTACAAGAAAATAATTTCAATTCTACTTTTTCCGACAAGGGTTAAGGGTTAGTTTACACCGAGCAAAAACACTCGAAAACGAGGATTGGGGCGCGTAAATGCTTGTTTTTTGGAAAGAAAAATTGGTCATCCTGGCCGTCCCGAAAACCGGCACGACGGCTTTGGCACAGGCTTTGGGTGGGTCTGCCGATATCGTTGTGAACAACCCACCAGAGCTTAAGCACGCGCCTTTGTACCGCTATAACCGTTTTTTTCGCCCGATGTTTGAGAAAGCCGCCAAAGAAGAAAACATGGAAGTGATGGCGATCATGCGCGAGCCGATCAGCTGGCTGGGAAGTTGGTACCGGTATCGCCAGCGTAAAGACTTGGACGGACGGCCCGCCTCAACAAAGGAGCTGAGCTTTGATGACTTCGTAGAGGGATATCTAGCGGTCACCCAGCCGGCATTTGCGAATGTCGGTAGCCAAGCCAAATTTCTGGAGCCTCGGCCGAATGGGACAAAGGTCTCTCATCTTTTTCGCTATGAGTCCCCGGACCCGATGCTGGCCTTCCTATCCGCGCGTTTGAACCGCGATATTGTGCTGGATCAGGTCAATGTGTCCGCACGCCAAGATTTGTCACTGTCCAGCGAGCTGGAGAGGCGTCTGCGAACAGAGTACAATCGCGACTTTGAACTATACGCCTCGCTCGAGCAGACGGTTTAACTGACCATCCACCGTTGCCGTTAATTGCGCCAAGGAGAATGGTTTGGCCAGGAATGTGGAATTCTGTAGGCCCAATTGGTCTTCTGCAAATCGGCCGTCGGCGTAGCCCGAAACGAAAATCACGGGGACCTCCGGGCGCTCGAGACGGGCTTTTTTGACCCAACTGGGCCCGTCCATCCCCGGCATAATCACGTCTGTCACAATCAGATCGATGCGCAGAACGTTGTCGTCCAAGATGTCCAATGCGTCACTCGCGGAACTAGCCTCAAGTACGGTTAAGCCCTTGATGCGCAACGCGCGCGCTGCGAAGGCGCGGACAGGGGCTTCGTCCTCAACAAGCAGCACCGTTCCTGCGACCGCAGGCGTCAAGGCCAGGGGGAGGTCTGGCGGTGCCTGCGACGCGCTCTCGCTCGTTTTTGAGACCGCGGGGAAGAGCAACGTGAATGTGGTGAAATCCTTGGGCGTGCTGTCAATGAACACAAACCCGCCCGATTGTTTGATGATGCCGTAAACAGTGGATAGGCCAAGGCCCGTCCCCTCGCCCACGGGTTTGGACGTATAAAACGGCTCAAACACTTTTTGCCGATCGCTTACCGGAATGCCAATACCCTGATCACGCACCTTGACGCTGACATAGTTCCCAACGGGCACTGTGGCGCGGTCGCGTACCAAAGGCGCGTCAAGCGTCAGGTTTTGCGTTTCCAACGTAATCACGCCGCCATCTGGCATCGCGTCACGCGCGTTCACGACAAGATTCATAATGACTTGCTCAAACTGCTGGCGGTCCACGCGTATGGCACTGAGATTGTCGCCATTCACCACGTCGAGTCGAAAATTGTCGCCGACCAGCCGGTTCAAAAGATGTGTAAGCTCTGAGAGCGTCTCTTCCACATGATTCACCTCGGGCTTGAGCGTCTGCTTTCGCGAGAACGCCAGCAATTGCCCAACCAAACTGGCGGCGCGATTGGCGTTTTGTGAAATTTGAGTCAAATCGGCAAAGTTTTTGTCACCTTGGTCATGGCGCAATAGCAAGAGATCACAGTGGCCCGTTATGGCCGTAAGCAAATTGTTGAAGTCATGCGCAACACCACCTGCAAGCTGCCCGATGGCCTGCATTTTCTGGCTTTGGACAAACTGCGCTTCGAGCGTTTTCAGCTCGGTTGCGTCATTTAGAACGGCATAGAGCGCGCCCGCTTCGTCGCTGGGCATCTGGCCAATTGTGACCTGAAGATAGGATTCCTGTTGATCCGTTTTCAGACGCAGGAATTCGGTCGACGTACTGCAGCGTCCGTCAGAGACTTCTTTTAGCCAGTCCGCCAAAGGTCGCCCAAGACCTTCGAAAATATCGCCTAGCTTGTTGCCTGTGGCGTGCGCGCGGTCGATCACATCCCGCGCCGCCCGATTAGCCTGAAGAACGTCGCCTGCATGGCTAAGCTTCAGCGTCGCAACAGGAAAATCCTCAAACGTCAGCGCGATATTGTCATCCGAGACGTCGAGCGCGGGCAGGATGCAGATCTCTTTGTGGGCCCTTGTTTTCCGAAGCGACTGAACAAAACACGGCAAAAGGCCAGTTTTCGTCCGCAGCGTATTGGTTTGCCCAAAGTGCAGCGTTTCATCGACCAAAAGGTCCGAAACCTGTTGAAACCGATCCCCCAACAGCTTTCGCGCCGCTTGATTCATAAACAGAATGGCGTCGTTTCGACCGATGGTCATCAGCGGAATTGCGCTGTCGTCCACCGCTGTATGAGAGACTTTCGCCCGGCCCGTAACCTCCCACAAATACGCATTATTTTCGGCGAATGTGACCGTGACATCCGTCATCCCTTTTCGCGTCACAAGACTTTCCGTAACCCGCCCTTTTTGCCGTGCTGCAACGTTGATACGCGCGAATGTCTCGTCAGCGTCGACAATATAGAGGCCCAGAACCTGAAGAAATTGCTCGGCCGCCAATCCCGCATCCCGCGCGGCGTGACTGCGCAACAGAACAGTCCCATCTTGCGCGACCAGAAACACATTGCCGGGTTGATTGACGATCATCGGACGCAAACGACGCACAAAGCCAGCCCGTGTAAGCGTGCCAACGCGTTCGGTTGCCCAAAGTACGACAATTGTTGCCAGCAAACTCGCAGAAAAAATCAGCACAAAGACCTTGTGGCTTTGCGCCTGCACCAAAAAGCTTAGCCCCGAGGCCGCGATGGCCAAAGCAAACAACGCTCTGATCCAAAATTGTGACGATTGGTTGTCCGCGCCCGGCGGTGAAATTGACTTAAAACCCAATGCAATATCCTGCACTCAACTGCTCAAATAAACACATGCCTCAAAAAATCTTTATGAAGCTTTAAATTGGCAGGAGAAATGCCCCGCCAAACGTCAAAATAGATCGAGTTTTAAAAAAATCACTATTTTTGCAGGACTGCTGCAAAAAATCCGTCGCAGTCATCCAACGGAGTCCACTGGGTTTCTTGTACCAAGTGCCAGTCCGGATGTGCCGACAGAAATCCCTGCACCTGCTCTTTGTTTTCTGACCGGCACATCGAACAGGTGGCATAAACAAGCGTGCCGCCGTCGCCAACCAACTGCGCCGCATCGCGTAAAATCGAGGCCTGAAGCGCCAGAAGTTCTTGGAAATCCGGCTGCGTCATACGCCATTTGCCGTCAGGATCACGTCGCCAAGACCCGCTTCCGGAACAGGGCACATCGGCAAAAACCAGATCAAATGGGCCGTGCTGATCAAGCGTTTCTGTACTGACGCAGGTCGCACGGATGCCCGCACGCTTGGCGCGCACTGGCAGGTCCTGCATACGCCTGGGTATGGCGTCATGCGCAACAAACGTGCCTTTGATACGCGCAGCCATAGCCAGCAGCTTGCCGCCACCACCAGCGCAATAGTCCAGAACGCGCATGCCATCGCGCAAGGGCAATCCTTGGATCGCGGCCTGGCTTGAGGAGTCTTGCAGCTCGACCAAGCCGGACTTATAGGCCTCTGACTGGGCGATCTGGCGCGCGCCTGACGTAACAGTCAAGGCGGTGTCACTGGCCGGATGCGGTTCTGCCTGAATGTTGCTCTCGGCCAGCGCAACAATTGCCTGCGCGCGATCTGTCTTGCCAAGATTGCAGCGCAAAACAACCGGCGCACGCTCTTTAAGCAGGGCTTCGACCGCGTCAAAATCGGCGCCCAAACCAGCGCGCAATTCAGGCAAGGCCCAGTCTGGCAAATCATAACCGGACACTGCATCAAGGCGCGGCATCTCGGCCTCGCTGAGCACGGCGGGACCATAGCCATCGCCAGCAAACACAGTGCCTAAGTCGTGATCTTGCAGCGCCAACAAGCCGACCATCAAGCCACGTCCGGTCAGGCTGCCACCAACCTGTGCGCAGGAGTTGCGGCGGCGCAGCACATCATAAACGTGATCCCGTATCGCCGCGCGATCTTTTGATCCTGCAAACCGAGATCGTCTGGCCCAAGCGGTTAAGGCGCGCTCTGCTGGCGCGCCTTCAAGGATCTCGTCTAGGATTTCAATCGCCGCCTGAACACGGGCCGCCGGTTTCATCAGCCAATCCGGTAGTTCGGGCTTTCACGGGTGATCTGAACGTCGTGGACGTGGCTTTCTTTCAGGCCTGCACCGGTAATCTTGACGAAATTGCAGTGCTTGCGCATCTCTTCAACAGTTGCATTGCCTGTATAACCCATCGCTGCACGCAGACCGCCCACAAGCTGGTGAATAACCGCACCGGCCGATCCTTTATAAGGCACCTGACCTTCGATCCCTTCGGGCACCAGCTTGTCGCTGGCGGCATCTTTCTGGAAATACCGGTCAGCAGAGCCGCGCGCCATGGCACCCAGGCTGCCCATCCCGCGATAGGATTTGAACGAACGACCGTTATAGAGGATGACCTCGCCCGGAGACTCATCCGTGCCCGCAATCATCGACCCAACCATGGCACAGGAGGCGCCGGCTGCGATGGCTTTGGCGAAGTCGCCAGAGAACTTGATCCCGCCATCCGCGATCACTGGCGTGTCGCCTGCGGCGCGTGCGCAATCCATTACGGCTGACAACTGAGGCACACCGACGCCCGCAACCATCCGCGTGGTACAGATAGAGCCCGGACCAATACCAACCTTAACCGCGTCTGCGCCCGCGTCGATCAACGCGCGGGTCGCGTCATAGGTCGCCACATTGCCCGCGATGACTTGCACCTGATTGCTCTCGCGTTTGATGCGCTGAACCGCGTCGATCACGCCGGCCGAGTGTCCATGCGCGGTATCAACGACCACAATATCCACTCCGGCATCAATCAGCTGCTCAGACCGCGCAAAGCCGCTGTCGCCAACCGACGAAGCAGCTGCCACGCGAAGTCGACCAAGGTCATCCTTGCAGGCGGTTGGGTTAAGAACTGCCTGTTCTGTGTCTTTCAGGGTCAACAGACCTGTCAGCTTGCCCTCAGCATCGACAACCAGCAGCTTTTCGATACGGCGCGCTTTCATCAGGCTCTTGGCCTCTTCCAGATCGGCTGGCTCTTGCAGCATTGCCAGATTTTCCGAGGTCATCATCACCGAAACCGGCGTGTCATCAGAGGTGGCAAAGCGCATGTCGCGGTTGGTCACGATCCCAACCACTTTGCCGTCCCCGTCAACGACAGGAAATCCGGTTACGCGATAGCGTTCCTGCAGGGCTTTTGCATCAGCAAGCGTTTGCTCGGCGGTCAGCGTGATCGGGTTGTAAACAATACCAGATTCAAAGCGTTTGACCCGGCGCACCTGTTTGGATTGCTCTTCGATGTCGAGGTTCTTGTGAATAACCCCCATGCCACCGGCCTGCGCCATCGCGATTGCCATGCGAGCTTCGGTAACGGTGTCCATCGCCGAACTCAGAAGC
The DNA here is from genome assembly GCF_964229375.1 of Cognatishimia sp. GTDB lineage: Bacteria > Pseudomonadota > Alphaproteobacteria > Rhodobacterales > Rhodobacteraceae > Cognatishimia. Next base: position 6,440 of record NZ_CAXREH010000002.1, on the reverse strand, counting down.
GGGATATTGAGCGAGATCGATTTCGTGACCCACGTGCGCGTATCGGCCGTCGAGGGCAACACCTCGGAAGCGCCGGGAACAAGCAAAACATCGTCAAAGGTAAGGGCCTCACGAATCTCCATCACACATCTCCTTGGGTGGGGTCGTTTGGCGCTTCCCTATCGCACTAAACTAGGGGATAGGAAACCCCCCTTTTTCGTCCCTTATGCAGCGCTTTTGCGCGACCGGAGCAAAGAATACACCGGCTCTAACGCGCCAGCGGTGGTGATCGCCAGCACGCCAAGCGCCTCTCGCACGCCAAACGGCTCGCCCGCCCAGATCGCTGCGGTGATCGCGCCCACGCTGACTTCGGTCATGAACAGGATGCCGATCAAGCCCGGGCTGATCACTGTCGCGCCCCACATCAAGGCAAAGGCAGGCGGGATAATCAGAACGATAGCAATCGGCACCATCCAGTAAAGCACAGACACAATAGCGTCCAAGCTAGGTAGTGTCCCTGCCCCGTCCAAGGGCAGCATCGTAAGCGCCAGCGCAAAGGCGCTGCCCAGCACAAAATAAACCAAGGTGAAATCTATGCCAGTGCCCGGCCCATTTGATTTGATACGCACAGCCGCAAAGGCCCAGATCACCCCTGATGCAAGCCCCATCCAGTCACCCACATTCATGTCGATCTGAAAGTCTTGCTCGAGCCGGATAATCAGGCCGAGCCCAAACAGCGCCAGCACGATCGTCACCAACCGCAGCTTGGTGATCGGTTCGCCTTGTGTGACCCGCGCCAGCAACGTGCTCCAGAGCGGTGTCAGATAGAACAGCAACAAGGCACGTACGACGTCGGTAAAAATCAAAGCCCCCGCATAAAGCACCAACGACATGCCCGCCAGCGCGCCACCGATCAAAAGCGATGTGCCGCCATTGAGGATGGATTTGATGCGAAACAGGATGATGGGGGCCAGCAACAGCGTTGGCAGCACCTGGAAATAGGCCACCGCCCAGACACCTGTCACGTGACTGGTCTCTAGCGCTCTAAGCGGAATCCAGAATACACCCCAAAGGACGCCTGATATCGCAATCGCGGCCATGGCGATCGTTTCTGCGCGTGTCGTTGTCATAGTCTGCCGCAAGCCCTTGATCTTATTTGGTGAGCGCACCGTCTTTGCACGATGATTTCGCAAGGGAAAGAGTCTTTTTCAAAGGCGACATGTGGCGCATTTTCCAGTCGGAATCTGACCTTGCCGCGATTATCACGCATTCTATTTGCATATTAATGCCGCTATACGTCCGTAAAATGGCGTTTGTTGCCTTTCCCTTTGCGCCAATCCGCCTATTGTTCATGCCAGACTTAGACTGACAGGTATCCCAATGAGCGCTGACCCACTCGTCATCTTCACCCCTTCTGGCAAACGTGGCAACTTTCCTGTTGGCACCCCCGTCCTGACCGCCGCCCGTCAACTTGGTGTCGATCTGGATTCGGTATGTGGTGGCCGCGGCATCTGTTCCAAGTGTCAGGTAACCCCTTCGGTGGGCGAGTTCCCCAAACACGGCGTCACTGTTTCTGAAGATGCGCTCAGTGAGTGGAACGCGGTGGAAGAGCGCTATAAATCCAAGCGCGGCCTGATCGATGGCCGGCGTCTGGGATGTCAGGCGACAGTTCAAGGCGATGTTGTTATTGACGTGCCGCCAGAAAGTCAGGTGCACAAACAGGTCGTGCGCAAACGCGCCGAAGCCCGCGATATCACAATGAACCCCTCAACCCGTTTGTATTATGTCGAGGTCGAAGAGCCTGACATGCACAAACCATCCGGCGATCTGCAGCGTCTTTACGAAGCGCTGAAGACGCAGTGGGATGTCGACGTTCAGCGGGTCGAACTGAATATTTTGCAAGACGTTCAAAAAGTTCTGCGCCAGGGCAAATGGAAAGTCACCGTGGCCGTGCATCTGGGCGACCACCTGCGCCGCCCCAAAATCATGCACGTCTGGCCGGGCTTTTATGAGGGGTCGATCTATGGCCTCGCAGTGGATCTGGGGTCCACCACCATCGCGGCGCACCTATGTGATCTGAAAACCGGCGAAGTCGTCGCCTCGTCTGGTCTGATGAACCCGCAAATCCGCTTTGGCGAAGACCTCATGAGCCGCGTCAGCTATTCCATGATGAACGATGGCGGCGACCAAGAAATGACCCGCGCGGTCCGTGAAGGCATGAACGCGCTGTTTGTTCAACTCGCGTCTGAGGCTGGCGTTGACAAGGCACTGATCGTGGATGCCGTGTTTGTCTGCAATCCGGTAATGCACCACTTGTTCCTGGGCATTGATCCATTTGAGCTTGGTCAGGCTCCCTTTGCGCTTGCAACCAACGAAAGCGTGTCTTTGTCAGCCCATGAGCTTGACCTGAACATCCACCCTTCGGCGCGCATTTACCTTTTGCCCTGTATTGCGGGCCACGTGGGCGCAGATGCTGCCGCCGTCGCGCTGTCTGAAGCACCGGACAAATCCAAAGACCTTGTTCTGGTTGTGGATGTGGGCACCAACGCCGAGATCCTTCTGGGCAATACCGACAAAGTCCTCGCCTGCTCGTCCCCAACCGGCCCGGCCTTTGAAGGCGCGCAGATTTCATCTGGTCAACGCGCAGCACCGGGGGCGATTGAAAAAGTCGAAATCAATCCTGACACCAAAGAGCCGCGTTTCCGCGTGATCGGTTCGGACATTTGGTCAGACGAGGACGGGTTCTCCGAAGCGATCGCCACGACCGGCATCACCGGTATTTGCGGTTCTGGCATCATCGAGGTGATCGCAGAGATGCGCATCGCCGGATTGCTGGATGCCTCGGGTCTTATCGGATCGGCAGAGCAGACCGGTTCGCCCCGTTGCATCGCAGACGGGCGCACCAATGCCTATATGCTCTGGGATGGTTCTGCAGACGGCGGCCCGACCATCACCGTGACCAATCCCGACATCCGCGCCATCCAAATGGCGAAGGCCGCACTCTATTCCGGTGCTCGCCTGCTTATGGACAAATTCGGTGTCGACACGGTGGATCGCGTCACCCTCGCGGGCGCATTCGGTGCTCATATCTCGGCCAAACACGCCATGGTTCTTGGAATGATCCCGGATTGCGTCATCGACAAAGTCACCAGCGCAGGCAACGCAGCAGGCACGGGCGCACGCATCGCGTTGCTGAACACAGATGCCCGTCGCGAGATCGAAGAAACCGTGCGCTCGATCGAGAAAATCGAAACAGCCGTCGAGCCGCGCTTTCAGGAGCATTTCGTCAACGCATCAGCCATCCCCAACAGCGCCGAGCCGTTCCCCATTCTGGAAAGCGTCGTCTCGCTGCCTTCCGTCAGCTTCAACACAGGCGGTGAGTCCGAAGGCGCAGGTGGCCGCCGCCGTCGTCGCCGCGGCTGACAATAGACAAAAGCAAGCGCTTGACGCTGCCAGCGTCAGGCGCTAGGCCCACATCATCGAGCGGGTATGGTGAAAAGGTATCACACGAGCTTCCCAAGCTCTGGTTACGGGTTCGATTCCCGTTACCCGCTCCAGAAGACAGTCCATTTTTACAGTTTAAATTCAAATATTTATGTGATTTTTGAGTTCACATCGCTCAAATTTGGAAACATCAGAATGGGAAAAAACGAGAACGTCTGGGGCATTCTGGGAGTATGAGTCCCAGACTTTCCCCCAGGCTAATTTTCGGAATGCTCCTTAATGGACTGGCTTAACAACAATATGAAGCGCGCCTTGAAGCTCTGCGTGCAGCACGCTGTCTAGGAACTCTCGCAAGCCCTCATCCGAAATAAAATACGCCAACCCCTCTCGAACCGCCTCCAAACTCTCGATGTAGGTTTGGCGATGATCTTCACCAAAATTGTCATCTTCCCAAGCCGCATTTCCAGCTTGGGCGGCAGCGATGACTTTTTGGCGCTCAACATCCGCTGGCATACCTTGCCTCCTTAGTTGGACGGATTAGTTTTCGCACATACAAACCAAGGTCCGCGTTCGCCGGTCAATCGTCGCCAAAAATCATGGACCGCATCGAAGCCTTCGTCATGCTCAGACATTGAAATTCTCCGTCCTCGCTCAACGTAGTAGACCAGCCATCTGCCGTTGTCGGCTGGCCTGATATACAGAGTTTCGTCAACATCCGGCTCATTTGCATCTTCGAGGGAACCAATTACCTTAAAGCGGTCCGGACTAACCTTAAACATCTTAATAGCACTTAGCAGAGTTTCGATGTCTTCTTTGTCAACGGTAGAAATACCCATGTTTCTCCTTAGCTGGACTCTCTGGCTTCGTCATTCGCTACGTCCCGGCGTATTGCTGCCGCCGCGCGCTCTAAACCTTTCGCTGCATCAAGAGCCTGAAATCGCATAACGTCCGCGTGCCGCTCAGGATACCCAATTGAGCTACTCAAAGCTTTGGTTGCGGGTTCGATTCCCGTTACCCGCTCCAGATCACCCCTAGCGCGCAATTCCCCCGATCGACGCAAGCGGCTTGCGTTTGCAGAAATCATAGGTGGCCATATAGCTCTGGTTGCGGCGGTTATAGGCGATGCCAGCATCACATCCGAACGTACCATCAAAATAACGCGTCACCCCTGCAGCGCCGGCAATCGCGCCAGATTCCTTTGAAGTCAGAATACGCAGACTTAGGCCCGCGCGGCTTTGGGCTTCGGAAGATCCGCCAGATTTTACAGGTCCAACAACCCAGGACACACCGGCAAAGAGTGTGGGATCAAACGACTTGGCCGTGGTCACGCTTTGAGCGAAGACCGGGCCAGCAGCAAATAGTAGATAAAAAACGACAGCAAATTTTCTCATGATTCAACTCACGTAAAAGATGTGCCCACACTGGCAAATCCTAACGCGAAAAGACTTGAAAATGCGCGGTGTCATCCGCTGTTCATACGGGTCTGTGACCCAAGGGCACCATCGAATTCAACAATAGCCTGCTGTGACCATGATTGTTTCCTCAGATAGAACAAACAACACGTAACCCTGTGGATAACTTGACAAAAATCGCGCGCCACTTGCCGGAACAAGCGATTCTGAGATGAACTTGAGAGGAAAAGTGGCGCGGTTGACGGGGCTCGAACCCGCGACCCCCGGCGTGACAGGCCGGTACTCTAACCAACTGAGCTACAACCGCGCGTGACCTTTCGGTCTATGTTGCCCTACCCGGACCGGGTTTCAGAGTGGCGCGGTTGACGGGGCTCGAACCCGCGACCCCCGGCGTGACAGGCCGGTACTCTAACCAACTGAGCTACAACCGCTCTCTGAAATACCGCGTGTCAGTGACCGTCGCGGTGAGCTGTGGTTTATGCGTCTGAGCTGGCAGCGTCAAGCGGTTTAGATGCGCCCAAGACGATTTTTTTCACGCATTTTATTTCGCCGAATTCCGCGCCCTACCCGAGCGCAAAAAAAATCGAAAAACGCGTTTTTTACTCTTGTCCTCCCCCCAGTTAAGGGATTAGAAGCCACCCCACGGCGGGTCGTTAGCTCAGTTGGTAGAGCGCTTCGTTTACACCGAAGATGTCGGGAGTTCGAGCCTCTCACGACCCACCATTTCCTCCCTAAAGCTCTATCAATCTGACGGCGTATCCATTGCGTATGGTGTCTCTTTTGGCGGGTTCTGCGATCGAAGCAATGCGGCCTCCAGTTCCTTGCGCTGCACGTCATATTCCGCTTTCACGTCGATCTTCCATTCTCCGCCGAACGGATTGGCGAGATCCGAAATGGTGAGGTTGATCATGGTGACAGGAAACACGACAGCTGTGACCGCCAAGGCCAGATACAGGCGTTCCAAAGGATTGCCCGGCCCATAATCATAGAGGCATCCGCCTACACTCTCTTGTGGGTCAGCGCAGGAGACAAACAGGCTAAGCACCGCAATTAAAGCAAACACAGCGATAATGATCGCCATCGCCCAGACCACCAGGATCAGCATCGAGGGCGGTTGAACACTTCGATCCCTGCGTTGGTGCAAAAGAATGCGCAGCATCGTGTACTTCTGCATCAAACCCTCTAGCGCGGGCTTGTCATTGTCGTCCAACGCCTTAAGGCGCAGGATGACGTTATAGAGCGCGTCCAGAGACTTCTCCGGCGTATGTTCCGGTTTGGTGACGTCAATATCCTTGATCAAACGCATGCCATCCAGAGCGGCCAGGTGGTTCGCGGCTCGCTCTTTAATCTTGGTTTTTGGCGCGTCTTTGTCTCTTTGGAAAAAGCGAAGCAGGTCAAATGCCCCATGCCATGCCCCGATTTCCTGTTTGAAATCCCGCGTGATGCTAGAGTGTTCCTGCAGGCTGTAAAACAGTATGAAACCCGCCACAAACGAGTAGAGCGTCGTGCCAAAACTGAAAATCGCAGGCAGGCTTCCTGAGAATTCATAAAAATCCTTCAGGTCCGACAGGTGGTCATCAAACACCAGCACTTTCAATGTGAGCA
>NZ_CAXREH010000001.1:0-36092 GCF_964229375.1 Cognatishimia sp. | reverse complement strand
ATGCCAGCAGTCTTGAATAGCCTTGCACCCAAATGCCAAAGCCGCGTAAACGTGGCCACAGCGGTCCCATAGCTCAACTGGATAGAGCAGCTGACTTCTAATCAGCAGGTTCGGGGTTCGAGTCCTCGTGGGATCGCCAACATCAACACTCTGAAAACAATAGCATTTTGGCGCTGAGCGCGGTCGAAACTGCGCACCTTTGAACCGCACAGCTTCCGCCAGAGACAAACTGGCGAGAATTTCCGGCCCCGATTTAGACCGTGTTGCACCTTGGCAACTTTTCAAAAAGGGCGGCAAGGAGACGTTCGCTGCGGACGCAGAAGGACGAGAACTGAAATACAAAAGCGGACCTTTAGATGGCTGTTCCTTTGTGTCCCAAGAACGAATTCAGGATGCTAACGTCCGAATACCTGAGGTAACCATTTGGACGGGAATACCTAGGTCGTTTGGTCTCAAGCAAAACGCCCCAAATGCCGGCAGGCCTCGCACTCAGCACCTCCACGCCCGATCGGTCGGTCTAATGAAGTGGACCGCGGGCCCTTCTTCGTTGTCAGCGCGGCCTCTCTTTCAATTCACCTATTTTCTTCTGCGCGTGTCATCTACATGTCATGCAATAGGGCTACCAAAAATTCATTCGGATGAATCAAGATGACACAGAAAAACTGGCTTACTGTGAGAGACGCGCTTTCTGAAGACATTCGCCTCGGGCGTTTGGCGACGGGGGATCAATTGCCTACCGAAGCGGAACTTGCGGATAGGTTTGAGATTGGGAGGCACTCCGTGCGCCGCGGGCTTGAGGCCCTTGCGCGCGATGGCAAGATCAGCATTGAGCAAGGGCGCGGCACCTTCGTGGCAGAGGCGCCCCGACTGTCCTACCAGATCGGTCGCCGGACACGATTGCGGCGCAACCTGATCCCGCAGGGGGTCGAGGTGACAAGCGAACTTTTGTCGGCAAAGCGTATTTCCGCGCCCGATGCGATTGCAAAAGCGCTTCTTCTGAACTCTGGTGATCTGGTCATTGAAAGTCAGCGCATCACCTTGGCCAATGAGATACCTGTCGCATTCGGCGCCGCCTTTCACTGTGCCGCGCGCTTCCCAGATTTCGCGGAGCGCCGAGACCTTCTTGGGTCTACGACTGAAACATATCGCTCCTTCGGGATAGAAGACTATCTGCGCCTGCAGACTTCTATGTACGCGCGCCCTGCGAAAGTAGATGAGGCCCGTACGCTCAAACAACACCCTGACGTGCCTGTGCTGGTGGTGACCGCGGTTGATGGCACGCCCGACGGAACGCCGATTTCAACGAGCCGCGTCATATGGTCGTCAGCGCGGGTGACATTTACAATGGAGCAGTCTGATGGACGATAAGTTGAGCGTGCTCGCGCGCGCCGATGATGCGAGGCTCAAGAGGTTTGCAGAAACTTTGATCCCCCATTTGGGCGAGGTTGAAGTGGTGCAGTCTCGCAGTGGGCTAGTGATGTTGCCGATGCGCGATACCGCCGGCGGCGTGGCCTTTCACTTGGGCGAAGTCTTGATGAGTGAGGCCCATATCCGCAGCGGCGAGGCCATCGGCTACGGCATGCGGCGCGGGCATGATCTCGAAGCCTCGATGGCTATGGCGCTGGTCGATCTGGCCCTCAAAACCGACACCCACGCCGATGCCTGCTCAGCCTTTTGCGCAGCTGAGGCCAAAAAGCTTGCGGAGGCGGACGACGCCACCTTGCGCCGCGTGGAAGCCACACGCGTGAACATGGAGACGTTCTGATGCTGTCCACACCAGTTCAAAGCCCATCAGAGGCTCAGGACAACGCCGCATATGATGCACTGCTTTGGGCACTTAGCCGACCCGGGCAAACCCGCGTTCTGCCTGAGCCTGGGGAAACCTGCATCATTGGTGCCTTGCTGGACCGCGAATGCCAGGTCCATGCCGCTGATCCATTGTTGATGCCAGCCGTGATGCGAACGGGGGCCGCGCTTACCGATATCCAAGAGGCCGATCACGTATTTTTCGGCGACATGTTATCGCCCGAAGCGCTCGAGAAGGTTGTTACCGGCAGCGACCTCTATCCTGATGACGGAGCCACGGTCATTGTCCGCGCGCGGATTGGTGAGGGGCAGGCGCTGCGTTTGACCGGGCCCGGTGTAGATGGCGCGGTAACACTGCACGTGGCAGGTTTGCCCGAAGGGTTCTGGGCCGCGCGCGCGGCGCACCTGCGGTACCCGATGGGGTTTGATCTGTTTCTTTTGGACGGACGCCAGATCATTGGCGTGCCACGCTCGACACAGGTGGAGGTTCTCTAATGGCATATGTGGCAACACGCGGGGGCGAGCGCGCCATCGAACAATCCGAACGTCTGTTTCGCGAAGAAATGGGGCCTGTAGACCGCATGCGCGTCGATGAGATCAAACAGAGCATGCCCTATCTGATAGATCGGATCATGGGTGAGGCCTCTCTTTATGACGAAGACCTCGCAGCACTTGCCTTGGCACAGACGGGGGGCGAGCTTTATGAGGCCGTCTTGCTCCTGCGGGCCTGGCGTACTACTCAGCCGCGTTTGCAGGTGGCCGCGCCAATCGAGCAGGACAGGCTTTTCACGCACCGCCGCATTTCAGCGGCCTTCAAAGACATCCCCGGAGGTCAGGTGCTCGGGCCGACGCTCGATTATGCGCACCGCATTCTGGCGACCGATGTTTTGCAGGGCGAAACCTACAACCCGGAGCCGGTTGACCCAGCGCAGACCCCATCGCCAGCCTATCAGCCCAGCGTCAGCGCGTGGCAGGCAGAAAATGACCTGTTGGATCCTCCAAAGCCGGATACCACCGCCGGAAATGACATTCCTGACCTGACGCGCGAGCCTTTGCTGTTCCCATCAAAACGGGCGCATACGCTGCAAAGTCTTGCCCGCGCCGAAACGGGCGGTGTCTTGGCCTTGGGCTACGCCGCGATGCGCGGCTATGGACAGGCCCACCCGACGGTCAATGAGTTGCGGCTTGCACAGGCCGAGATCGCGGTCACCCACCCGGACGGGCGCCAGTTCTCCGCAGGTCGCGTGAAGGTGAGCCAGGCTGAGGTCGTGGATAAGAAGGGCGAAAAGCTCGGCATTGGTTATGCGGCGACCTTTGGCTGGAACGAGGTCAAGTGCATCTCTGCTGCGACGCTCGACCTGAACAGCTCCGGCGCCGAGAAGGGCTCGGCAACGGAAGAAGAGTTCTTTTTGTATCACACTGAGGGGGTCGAAAGCTCTGGCTTTTGCATTCACTTCAAACTGCCCCACTACGTCACCTTCCAATCGTCGCTTGATGCGATGCGCGATGCAAAGGCGAAAAAGGCAGCGAAGCAAACATCCTCTGATATGGAGCCCGCCGAATGAGTCTCTCAAGTCTAACAAAAGCCTGGGACGCAATGAGCTACGGCTTTCTTGATGGCTCCGCCAAACGCGAGCTGCGCCGCAAGATGTTGAAATCCGTGGCCGTGCCAGGATGCCAGATGCCCTATGCCAGTCGCGAAGTGCCGATGGCGCGGGGCTGGGGGACCGGTGGCTTGCAGGTCTCGCTGACTTTGGTGAACCCGCAGATGCGGGTGAAAGTCATCGACCAAGGCGCGGATGACAGCGTAAATGCGGCCTCGATCCGGCGCTTTATTGCGCGGGTGGCCGGAACGCCGACCACGCTGGATACGCTGGACGCGGATTTGATCCAATCGCGCCACCGCATCCCCGAGGAAATCTTGCGTGAAGATCAAATTCTGGTCCTGCAGGTGCCCAATCCTGAACCTTTGCGCGGCGTGCAACCAAATATGTCTATCGCGCGGCAGATGCATGCAGATGCCGATTACGGGCGGATGTGGTTGCAGCTTTATGAGCAAATCGTGCGCTCAGGCCGGGTGATGCAGGGGGCGTCCTATCCATCGCTAGTGAATGGCCGGCATGTTATGACGCCGTCCCCCATTCCGCGGTGGGATGTTCCCAAGCTGCATATGTCCAAACACCTAACGATCCTATCAGCCGGGCGGGAAAAACGCATTTTCGCTGTGCCGCCCTTTACGAAAGTTGAGCCTTTGGTGTTTTCAGACGTGCCCTACAAGGTCGAAGAGCACGGCGATTTGACCTGCAGCCGGTCGGGCACAAAAGGCTTTTTCATGAATGAAATTCCACAAGATAACGGAAGCTCTTCTTATGAGGTCTCCGACAGCGAATGGGGCGTCAAGACCATCCGCGCGCGGGATGAGAACTGCGAGAGCCGCGGTGAAACCTGGTACAAAGACGGGGAGATGCCGCAATGACGATCACACTTGATGCGCCGCGTCTGGTCGCGACGAAACCGCTACTAGACGTAAAGGGCGTCTCGAAATCCTACGGGTCTGTGCAGGCGGTGCGGAATGTGTCCGCCCATGCTTACCCCGGTGAAGTGCTGGGCATCGTGGGCGAAAGCGGGTCGGGCAAATCGACCCTCTTGCGCATGATGAACCTTGAAGAAATTCCGGAACAGGGACGCTACACGCTCGATCTTCCGGATGTATCCGGCAACCTGTTCGACCTTGACCGTTTTGCCCGCAGGATGCTCTGTGCCACCAAGATCGGCATTGTTTATCAGAACCCCCATCTTGGACTTTTGATGAAGCATTCGTCGTCTGGCAATGTTGCGGAACGTTTGCTGGTCGCGGGGGAGCGGAGCTTTGCAACCTTGCGGCAGGCCGCGACGGAGGCTCTGGATGCATCAGAGTTCCCACTGGACCGTTTGGACGCCCCACCGATCGAATTGTCCGGCGGTATGCAACAGCGGGTGCAACTGGCAAAAGCCATCGCGTTGGAGCCCGCGCTTTTGCTGCTCGATGAGCCTACAACGGGGCTTGATGTCAGTGTACAGGCGCTTGTGCTCGATACGCTCAAACGTCTGCAACAAGATCGTCAGATCACAATGGTGATCGTGAGCCACGATCTTGGCGTTATCCGCACGCTTGCGGACCGCGTCATGGTGATGCGGCGCGGCGAAGTTGTTGAGACGGGTCTGGCTGACCAGATTTTCCAAGACCCCCAACATCCTTACACGCAACAATTGGTGCACGCGAAACTATGACACAGGTCCTCGAAATCGAGGGGCTCAAAAAGGGCTTCTCCCTCCATCATCTTGAAAAAGATATCCCGGCCTTCGATGATATTTCCTTCAGTGTCAGTGCCGGTGAATTTGTTCTGTTGAAAGGGGCAAATGGCGCAGGGAAATCAACGCTGCTGCGCACGCTCTACCGGTCTTATTTGCCTTTGGCCGGGACGATCCGGTTTCATTCCAGCTATGGCGAAATCGACCTCGCACGTGCAGCCGATGTGGATGTCGCGCAATTGCGGCGGACCGAAATTGGTTTTGTGACACAGTTTCTGACGGCCCGCCCCCGTGTCAGCGCCGAAGCCATCGTTGCGGAGCCTTTGCGCCTTGCGGGTTGGGACGCTGAGACGGCTTTGGATGCGGCACGTCAAGCACTGCAAACATTTGGTGTGAAACCCGACCTTTGGGCGGCTTACCCGACGACCTTTTCCGGAGGCGAACAGCAAAAGGTCAATCTGGCCCGCGCGTTAATCCTGCCCCAGAAACTCTTGATGCTCGACGAGCCGACCGCGTCGCTTGACGTCAATGCCCGCGGCGCTCTGGTTTCGCGCCTGCAAGAACTCAAAGACCAAGGCACTGCAATGATCGGCGTATTCCACCACCCCGGTGATGTGGAACACCTGATCGATCGTATCATCGACTTGACACCTGACGCTTTCCCGATCGAGGAGCGAGATGATGTGGCTCTCTAATGTTAAGCTGGTCCTCGCGGATCGTATCATCGAAAATGGCGGCCTTCGCGTCGAAAGTGGCGTGATCGCAGACATCGTCGAGACGGACGGCCCAGCGTCTGGCCTGACCGTGTTCCCCGGCTTTATCGACATGCATGGCGACATGATCGAGCTGGAACTTGAGCCGCGCCCGAAGGTTGATTTCCCGATGGACGTTGCCGTCAACCATTTGGATGCACGCCTCGCGGCCGCCGGTGTGACAACGGCCTATGCTGGTGTGTCTTTTTCGCGCTCAGCAAAAGACGGCGCACGCCGCAGTTTTGCGCACACCAGCGCGATCATCCATGCCTTGAAGGAAAACCAGAAGGGCCTGCGTGTCGATCATCGAATCCACGCACGTTTTGACATAACCTACACCGATGCCATCAACGCGCTTGAAGGCCTCTTGGCCGCCGGTGCCGTAGATCTTGTGTCCTTGATGGACCACACGCCGGGCCAGGGTCAGTATCGCGATGTTGAAAAACTGATCGCCAATCGTATGGGCGGAGGCTTGAGCGAAGCGGAAGCCCGCGCCTATGTCGAAAAACGCATTGGTGACCGGGTCGCGGCGGATGTGATTTTGGACAATATCCAGACCGTCGCCTCTTTGTGCAAATCCTACGGTGTTGCCATGGCCAGCCATGACGACGACACGATCGAAAAAGCAGAGCTTATGGCGGATATCGGCACTGTTATTTCGGAATTCCCAGTCACGCTGGAGGCTGCGCAAACGGCGGTCAGACGGCACCTTATGGTTGCCATGGGGGCCCCGAATGCAATGCGAGGACAGAGCTATTCTGGCAATTTGTCGGCGCGCGAAGCTCATAAAGCCGGTTTGCTGCATATCATCGCGGCCGACTATCACCCGGCTGCAATTTTGCCGGCGATCCGTGCGCTGGCCCCGCAAGACCCGGGTGGTCTGGCTGGCGCGGTGCGGCTGGCAACCAGCAACCCAGCCCGCGCGCTGGGCCTCAACGATCGGGGTGAAATCGCGGTGGGACAACGGGCAGATTTGGCAATCGTTGATCCATCCGACCGGGTCGTTCAGACCTATTGCAATGGGGAGGTCATCTTCTCGAACGGTGCGGGACCAACTGTGACAGCAGCCCTGAAGACACCGGCTATAGCTTAATTAATAATTTACAAAAAAGACTCTTGGGCGTCACAGAGCAGAGCGACAGTCGAGGTGAAAAATTCATTCGGATGAATCGCCCATGTCACATTCTGCCCCTCCCGCTCTGACCTTAACCGGTGTCTCCAAAGTATTTGGCGAAACCCGTGCCGTCGACAACGCCACACTCAAAATAGAGCCCGGCCAATTCGTGGGCGTGATCGGCCGCTCTGGTGCCGGCAAGTCTACAATGCTTCGTCTTATCAATCGCTTGATCGACCCCACCGAGGGGTCCATTTCGTTTGGGGACCTCGAAATCACATCCCTAAAAGGCGCCGCCCTGCGCAATTGGCGCCGAGACTGCGCCATGATCTTCCAGCAGTTCAATTTGGTGGATCGGCTTGATGTTTTGACCAATGTTTTGATCGGGCGCCTCGCGGAACATGGCTTGCTCAGCTCAATGGCGATGAAGTTCACCGACGAAGAGCGGACCATGGCGATTCAGGCACTGGATCGGCTCGACCTCGTGCCACAGGCCTTGCAGCGCGCGGGCACGCTTTCGGGCGGGCAGCAGCAGCGTGTCGCCATCGCGAAGGCCCTTGTTCAAAAGCCCAAAATTATGCTGGCCGATGAGCCTATCGCGTCGCTCGACCCTGCCAATGCAACGCTTGTCATGGACGGTTTAAAGGCGATCAACAAAGAAGATGGCCTGACCGTGATGGTCAATTTGCACACGCTGGATACGGCGCGCGCCTATTGCGATCGGATCATCGCGATGCGCGGCGGCCGGGTCTATTTTGACGGCGTCGCAGAGCAGCTGACCAATGATGTTGTGCGCGACATCTACGGCCTCGAGGGCCTCAAAGAATTCAATGAAGCCGTGACATCAACCCAATCGGTTTCCTTGCCTGTTTAACCTGAAATCCACAACAGCCAAACAACTCAGAGGGATCTGACCATGAAGTACCTTGTAACCACTGCAATCGCTGCTGTGATGGCCACATCTGCCGTCGCGGAAGACTGGAAAGAAGACTACGCCGTTCTGAAATTCGGCATTCTGTCTGGTGAAAATGAACAGGACCGCTTGGAGCGCAACGAACCTTTGCGCGCTTATCTTGAAGAGACACTCGGCGTTGAAGTCGAAATCTTCACCGCGGGCAACTATGATGGCGTGATCCAGGCGATGGCCGCGGACCAGATTGAAATCGGCCGCTTCGGCTCTTCCTCCTACGCCGCGGCTTACACCGCCACAGACGGAGGTGTTGTTCCAACGCTCACGACACTCAAAAAGGACGGCACCACAGGCTATTATTCCATCGTCGTGTCGCGCTGTGACAGTGGCATCGAAAGCCTCGAAGATGCGGCTGGCATGGTTCATGCTTTTGCGGACCCGGATTCGACCTCTGGCTACGCTGTTCCTTATTTCAACATGGTGAATGGCGAAGGCTTCATCCCCGAAGAACACTTCGGCACAGTGACGTTCTCCGGCTCGCACGAAGCAGGCGTCTCTGGCGTGTACAACGGCACATTTGACACGGCTGCGACCTACATGAACAACCCGGAGAACTCCGTCTACACTCGGATGGAGAACAAAGGCATGATCGAGGCCGGCGAGATCTGCACGATCTGGGAAAGCCCTGAAATCACGTCTGGCCCTTGGACCTTCCGCTCCAACCTTCCAGAAGCGTTGATCGAGGACGTGACAGCCGCGATCGAAGGTTTCCCAGAAGCTGATCCTGAAGGCTACAAGCTGTACTCTTCCTTCGACCCAGATGACGCCAACCCGTCTGTTGGCTTCACCCGTGTGGACCACAGCCGCTATCAGTGGATCGTCGACATGCGCGCCTGGCTCGCAGATCAGCGCCGCGGCAGCTAATCCAATCTTCTGGGGCGCGGGCTTTCGTCCGCGCCCCAGTCTTTTTTCGTCTTTTCTGTGAGGAAAGAGCATGACCGCGATAAGCGACCAGGCAGTGGCGGACGCAAACCCGTTTCGGGACAGCATCGCCCAATTCGAATCTGATTTCGCCGAACAGCGGCGCCAAGCACGGCGCGCATGGATCATCGGCTCTGCCGTTTTTTTGGTCCTGTTTTACCTGACGGCTCTTCTCGGCGACTTTTTCAAAGTCACCCAAGTGACCATGCCGGATGGATCGCGCGAATGGCGTTGGATCATCCCGACCGGCCTGCCACGGCTCACAGAGTACATTGAGAAAACCATTCCCGTGATCCGGTGGGAAAGCTTCTCAGCGGATATTGCTGATTGGTTCTGGCGCTTTGACACCTGGATGAAACTGCTGCTTGAAACCATCTTGATTGCCTTTATGGCCACTGTGCTGGGCGTGTTTGGCGGCTTTGTTTTGTCTTTCCCCGCGGCGCGCAACCTTGCGCCCAACAAATGGGTGTTGTGGATCACGCGCCGTTACCTTGAAATTGCACGCACTGTGCCGGAACTTGTGTGGGCCTTGATCTTTGTGTTCTGCTTCTCGGTCGGTCCTTTCGCAGGTGTGCTGGCGATCGCGCTGCACGCCACTGGCGCCTTGGGCAAACTGTATTCGGAAGTGAATGAGAACATCGATATGGGACCGCTTGAAGGCGTGAAGGCCGCGGGCGGCACATGGTTCGATCAGATCCGGTATGGGGCGGTGCCACAGGTAATGCCCAACATCATCAGCTACACATTGCTCCGGTTCGAGATCAACGTCCGCGCCTCGTCGATCATCGGCTATGTGGGCGCTGGCGGCCTCGGGCAGGAATTTCGCACCGCGATGTCGTTTCAGGAATACACCGAACTGTCCGCGCTGTTCGTCATCATCTTCGTGACTGTTATGATCATCGACTACGGCTCGGAAAAGCTACGCCACCGCGTAATCGGGTTGGAGGCCCGCCCGTCATGACCGACCAAACGATCACTCAATCTGACATCGACGCCGCGCGCGCGCGTGTGCCACTCGCCTTTCAAGCGCCGCTTCACGTCCGGATCAGGCGGCGGGTTCTCTGGACGCTCTTCACACTCACCATGGTCTGGTGCCTGATCGATTTCGAGATCATCCGCATCGTGTTGTTCGATCCGCGCAGCGGCGAATGGGCGCCGTGGCAGACCTTTTATGAGTTCAACCGGCGTGACGAGACGTGGACCTTCGATGCTCTTCTGCCCATCCGCCGATTGATTGTGGGGATCGAGCGCTTTGGAACCGTTGCCGCATTCATGTTCCCCCCGCATGTCTGGGACAATTGGGAAGATTTTTCTGAAATCTTGAACGGCCTAGGCGAAACGCTTGCTATTGCCTTCCTTGGGACGGTTCTCGGCGTTGTTTTTGCCTTCCCTTTGTCATTCCTTGGCGCAAAGAACATCAACCGCCTGAACTGGCTGCGCCTGTCAACGCGCCGCGGCTATGATGTTATTCGAGCGTTTGAAACGCTGATCCTCGCTTTGATTTTCATTCGCGCCTTTGGCTTAGGGCCGTTGCCGGGCATTTTGGCCATTGCGGTCAGTGAAATCGGAACCTTCGCCAAACTCTTTTCGGAAGCGATTGAAAACACGTCCGAAAAACCAGTCGAGGGCGTGAAGGCCTCGGGCGGTTCGCGCCTGCAGCAAATTCGCTATGCGATCAGTCCGCAGGTGAACCCGGTCATCCTGTCGATCATACTCTACAATTTTGAATCCAACGTTCGGTCGGGAACGATCCTAGGTATCGTTGGGGCGGGCGGCATCGGATTCTTGCTGAACGACCGGATCAGCGCCTATCGCTGGGATGAGGCTTGGTCGATCATTTTCCTGATCATCGCCATGGTGTATCTGATCGACTGGATCTCGGGAGTGGTGCGCGAACAGCTCATCGGGAAGGCTGATCTTGCGAAATGACGCAAACTGCCGCTCCGAAGCCTCCTGCTGATCTGCCCAAGCGCGTTCTAATCATCGGGTCCGCCGGCTCGGGCAAAAGCACGGCGGCGCGTTTGATCGGCGCCGCGCTTGACCTGCCGGTCTACCATATGGACCGCGAGGTGTTCTGGCTGCCCGGCTGGGTGGAGCGAGGCAAAGCGGATCAAGTGGCACAGGTAAAGCGGATCGTTGCAAAGCCCGGATGGGTGTTTGAGGGCAACAATTCCAGCACCTTTGCCATTCGAGAGGCGCGCGCGGATCTGCTGATCTGGCTTGATCTGCCGCTGCCGCTGCGTCTGTGGCGGGTGATCCGGCGCAACATTCGCGGGCGAGGGGCATCGCGACCGGATATGGCAGAGGGCTGCGACGAGCGCCTCTCGATGTTGCCAGGCTTTTTGTGGTTCATCCTGCGCACTGCGCGGGGAAGCCGTCGCAAACAATCCAAGTTCTACGCCGGGACGCGGCTGCCCAAACATCATTTCCGCAACTCGATCGAGGTGGACCAATTTGTGGAGAGTCTCGCGTGAAACTTGTTGTGCTGAGCGATATCCACATTGACTATCCCGCCGACGGGCAAAAATACCCAGATAACCTGGCGCGGCTTGAGACTGCGATAGACCGCATCAACACAGCCTATTCTGACGCGGACCTCGTCGTATTTGCAGGCGATTTGGTTGATCGCGGGCGCTTCACTGAACCATATGACGTGCTCAAGGATGCGCTGGCCGGCTTGTCTCTGCGATACGCGCTGACCTTGGGAAACCACGATGATCGAGAAACTTTTTGCCGTGTCTTCGGGAAAGCGCATTGCGACGAAGACGGGTATGTTCAATCCGCCCATTCCATTGACGGAACCCATGTTATTGTCTTGGACAGCGCCGCGGATGCACCCGCGCCGGAAGGCTATAGAGGCGCGCGAGCTGCTTGGGGGCAAATCTGCACGCAGCGGCTTGAGAGGCTCAAGCAATGGTTGCAGGCGACCAACGGTGAGCCTGTCATCGTGATCTTGCACCATCCACCGCGCGAGCTCGGCATATGGGGCGACGAGCTGTTGCTACGAGAGGCCGATACGCTCATTGATATGTTGGTCGAACACGGAAATGTCCGGCAAGTGATCAGCGGCCATGTTCACAGCACCACAACAGCGTTTCATCGCGGCATTTCATTCACAACACTTGCGGGCGGCTGCACGACGGTGGTCGAGGATGTCGGACGCCGCGAAAACAGGCACCGCCGTGCAGGACCAGCCCAGATGGCCATCGTGCTGAGCGACGCGCAGCAGACCACAGTTCATTTCGACAATTATGTCGATGCCAATCAGCAGGTTCGAAAGTGAAAGCCTATCTTATCCGTCACGCGAAATCTTCCGGTCAACCGCGCGAGGCTCCTTTGAGTGACGAAGGCCGCGCACAAGCTGATGCTCTCATCCCTGTGCTCCAAGCCCTTGAAGCAGGCCCGATCTTTTCCAGTCCATATCGGCGCGCCATGGACACACTGGCGCCCTATGCGAATTCCTCCGGGCAAGAAATGACGACAATTGAGGACCTGCGCGAGCGTCATTTGTCGCCAGTCCCTTTGCCCGATTGGGAGGACCATATCCGCGCGTCCTTCAAGGATCCGGATCACTGCGCGCCGGGCGGCGAGAGCCACCGTGACCTGATGCGGCGTTGGACGGAAGCATTGTCCCACATCTCAGCCGCACAGGGACGGCCCGTTTTTGCGACACACGGGGGCATGACTGCAGCCTTGTTCCACGACCTTGATCCGTCTTTTGGGTTCGACGGTTGGAAAAGCCTTTCGAACCCCGATCTTTACGCGCTCACCCTGAAAGGGCCGCGGCTTATTCGCTTTGAACGATTAAACTTGGAGGTGTTTTCATGAGTGGAGCAGGCTCAAAAAAGCTTTTGTCAGAAAAGCCAACGATCCACGCCGACGCGCAGGTGGATGATTTCACCTTGGGGGCTTGGACAGAAGTCGGCAAAGGCACACTTCTGAAATCCGGATCTATGGGCGATTGGTCTTATATCACGCGCGATTGTCACGTGGTGTGGACGACGATTGGTAAGATGTGTTCCATCGCCAATTCGACCCGCATCAACCCCGGCAATCACCCCACCTGGCGCGCGGTGCAGCACCATTCGGTCTATCGCGCGGAGGCTTACGGGCTGGGCGAGGATGACCACGACTTTTTCGAATGGCGCAAAGCCGATTGGGTGACGATCGGCCATGACGTTTGGATCGGGCATGGCGTGACAGTCACGGCCGGTGTGACCATCGGAACCGGTGCCGTGATCGGTGCGGGCGCGGTCGTGACCAAGGACGTAGATCCCTACACCGTCGTCGGTGGTGTGCCCGCGCGCGTTATCAAACGCCGCTTTACCGAAGCACAAGCCGATGCGCTGCAAGAGATCGCCGTCTGGGATTGGAGCCATGACGCCTACAAGGCCGCGCTGCCCGATATTCGCGCGCTGGACATTGACGCTTTCATCGAAAAGTATCGTTAGATGCGTCTCGTGAAACCGTCGCTTGTCTATCTGGAACCCTACCGCGCCGCGCTTGAAACTGGGTGGTCGCCACGGACGACGCGCCCCGAGGCTGCGTCGGAAGAATTGCAAGCAATTTCCAAAGATCCAAACGCCTTTCTGGGCAAACTTGATGATCCAGAAGGGCGCGGCGATAACATTGAGCTGCCAGACGGCAGTTTCGTGAAGCGCTTACCTAGTTTTCGACGGTGGATTTGGGCGGATGGGTTTTGCGGCAGCATTGAACTTCGTTGGCAACAGGGCACTAATGCACTCCCACCGACCTGCCTTGGCCATATCGGCTATGCAGTCGTCCCCTGGCGCCGGCGCGAAGGGTTGGCAACCGCGGCGCTTGGCGCAATCTTGCCGGAGGCGAGACAAGTTGGCCTGACCGCCGTTGATCTAACTGCTGACCCTGGCAACACCGCTTCTATCCGCGTCATTGAGGCAAATGGCGGACAATTGGTTGCGCGCCGCGACAAGCTCGCGGCTCATGGCGACGGTCAAGAACTGCTGTTTCGCATAGACCTGCCTACATGATCAAAGAGCTGAAAAACCATCGATCTCTTGTCTGCGCAATCGCGCTTGGAGTTCTTGGCGGTACCCTTTTTTTCGTCCTGAACTTACCGCTGCCTTGGATGCTAGGGGCCATCATCTTCACCTTGATCGGAACATTGCTCAAATGGGACCTATCTGGCCCTGAAAAGGCACGGCCCTATGTGGTGGCGATCATTGGAGTGATGCTGGGATCGGGGTTTAAACCCGATACCTTTGATCATTTGGGACAATGGGCGGTGTCGCTGGCCGGACTTGTTTTTTGCGTTGTCGTCTCTGCTTTCATTGTCCAAGCCTATCTGCACCGGTTTGGCGGCCAGTCACGCGTGACCGCGCTGTTTAGTGCCATGCCGGGCGGCGTGGTTGAAATGGTCGAAGTTGGGCGCGCGACAGGTGGCGATGAACGAGCGATTATCTTGGCTCATGTCTGGCGCATCATCTTGGTCATTGCTGCGATCGCGTTCTGGTTTCGGCTGGTCTTGGGTTTTGAAGTTGACGGGATGATGCCGCTTTCTTCCAGCCCAGCTGGTCTACTGGATTTGCTGGTCCTTGGTCTTTGCGCCGCCCTAGGGAGCGCTTTGGGCGTGAGGTTAAAGTTGCCAGCCCCAACCTTTATCGGACCGATGGTCCTAAGCGCAGCTGCCCATATGACGGGTATCACCCACAGCAGCCCCCCACTTATCTTGGTCATCATGGCCCAGATCATCTTGGGTGTTGTTATTGGTTGTCGGTTCAAAGGCAGCCAACCCAGCGACGTCTCTCACGCACTGAGATTATCGGCGATTTCAACGGCGATCATGATGGCTGTGGCGGCAAGTTTTGCATGGGTCGTGCATTTGGTTACCGGATACAGTACCGCGCAACTGATCTTGGCCTACGCGCCCGGCGGGCTGAATGAAATGAGCCTTGTCTCTCTCGCAATCCAGGCGGACGTGGGCTTTGTTGCAACACATCATTTGTTTCGTATCGTCGCTTTGCTGGCCGTGGCCGGAACGGTCCTGGCGCGACTTGCGCAGGCCATGAACAGGGCACCTTCGGGCACCGACACGACAAATCTCTCGTGATTTTCAAATGGAAGACGGTAAACGCGAGCCGGGAGCCATAGCCCTTCGATAATGCTTCTTCTGGACATTCTTGTATTTCTTGAGGTCAGACAATGGTACCTGATCGCCTCCGATCGCATATACGCATATCATTCGAAAGAATTGTGCCTTTCGATTATGATGAAAACGCCGTTATAAATGATGCGCTTTCATGGCTCGACAGCGGGGTTGAGATATTTCGCCGACAAAAGCCAGCGACCCCACCCAAACATCTGGTGTCGTATTTCGTTCTGATAGATGGCGATCACATCTTACTGGTTGATCACATCAAAGCGGGTCTGTGGCTGCCTCCGGGCGGACATGTGGAACCGAGCGAGCATCCAAAGCGAACTGTTCAGCGCGAAATCCTAGAAGAGCTTGGCATTGAAGCTGATTTTCTGTTCCCAGACCCGCAATTCATCACCGCAACCACAACGGTCGGCAGCACCCCGGGTCATGTTGATGTGTCGCTTTGGTACATTCTGCGGGGCGACCGGTGGCAAGACCTTGCGTTTGATCGCTCTGAATTCAACCAAATTCGGTGGTTTCACCGCGACCAAGTCCCAGTTGATCGATGCGAGCCGGAACTTGAGCGCTTCTTAGTAAAGTTGTCTATTCTGCAAGGCGCTTAGCCAAAACTTAACGGGTGGACAGAGACTTTTGAACAGCAACCCACTGTTTGATCGCAGCCTGACTCGCGCCGCAGATATCAACGTGGTCTGTGGGTTCAAGGGTCTCACATGTGGGGTCAAAGGGTTTTGCAGAGGTTTGGCCGCTGCGCTTCACCCATAGAGCGCAGACTTGATTATTTCCATCCGTTTCAGCGACATAGATTGTCGTCGGCATTCCGAATCTCCGGGTGTAAATTTTCTGTGACGGTATCCTTAGATGCGCCGCAATGGCAATTGCCACCGAAGAATTTGAAGTACCCAAATTTGCGCGATGTTGCTCTTGCCCTCTCCTGAAAGTTGCAGCCGCCGCACGCCGTGTCACACAGTTGTCTCACAGTACGTCCAAGACTGTACCATGATGGAGGTCTTAGTCTTCCAAGAAGAAAATTCAAAAGTTGATGGAAGACACGCCATGGACGCGCTCCTTGAACAACAGCAGAAAACCCACTCTGGACGAACGCTTACCGGCGGACGGGTTCTGGGGCCGGATGGCCTGTTTTTGGAAGCCGATCTACATTTCGACGCAGGCGTGATCACCACGGCGCCGCCAAGTTTCCAAGGTTCTTCTCAAAGCCTTCAAGGGGCATGGCCACAACTGGACGTGTCGGACTGCTTGATCCTTCCGGGGATCATTGATGTGCACGGGGATGGGCATGAGCGCCATCTCATGCCGCGCGCCGGTGCTGATTTTCCAGAGTGGGTGGCGCTTCGGAATGTGGACCGCGAACTGATCGCCAACGGAATAACCACCGCCTATCTGGCGCAGTCTTATTCCTGGGAAGGTGAAATGCGTGGTGCAGCAGCGGCCCGATCGGTCATCGAGGGCTTGGAAAATCTGCACCCCAAACCGACCGCCGACATCCGCATTCAATTGCGCAACGAAACCTTCTACTTGGACGGAATTGACCAGTTGTTGTCTTGGCTTGAAGACGGCACGATCAGCTATGTGGTCTTCAATAACCACATTCCGCAGTTCGAACAGCTGCGGGACAAGCCTGAGCATATCGCCCGTTGGGCGGCGACCATTGGCATGTCGCCGGAAGACTTCTGGTCTTTGATGGCCAAGACGGTTGAGAACGGTGTCGGAGTGGTCGATGGTATCAAACGTCTCGCTGACGCGATGCGCCAGCTTGATGTGCCGTTCGGATCCCATGATGATCCCGACCCAGAGACGCGCCGCAGCTATCACGGACTGGGCGCGACGATCGCAGAATTTCCGCTGACGCGCGCGGCGGCCCAAACAGCACGGGATTTGGGAAATGCCATCATCATGGGCGCCCCCAATGCCCTGCGCGGGATCAGCACCTCGGGCAACGTCACGGCCCGCGAGCTGATCGAAGCCGGCCTGTGTGACGCGCTGGTTTCTGATTACTATTACCCCGCACTGTTGCATGCGCCATTCAAGCTGGCGCGCGAGGGCGTATGTGACCTGGCTACAGCTTGGGGTCTTGTGTCCTCAGGGCCTGCCCAGGCCGTAGGTCTGACCGACCGCGGCACGCTTGCCCCGGGATCTCGCGCCGACGTTGTCGTTATTCGTCAAGACGATATGGGGCGGCCGCATGTGGTCGCGAGTTTCGTTGCGGGCAAACTCGCGTTTCAAGACCGCTCTTGGGGTCTGGCCGCTTGCTCCTGCCAAGCGGGAGGACAGGGACGGCTCTGAAAGAGCTTGGGTGCTTCGAAGTTCTCTTGCCTTTTTGCGACGTCGAAACGCGTGTGGCGTTTGTTGCCCAGTCGTTCGGGCTTATACCTCCGAAGTAAGCCGGCCCCAACTTTCACAACAGTTGACTTGGGGCCGCGAGCCTTCTAGGCAAAAGGCATTGGAGAACCTCATGCCTATGCCGCGCAAAACCTATGAATACGGTTACGCCCATTTTTGGGCGCTAGACGCGTGTGGCGGCATATCTTCGATCGGTGATGCGACTTAAATCACCTTTAAAATCCCCGAAGCTACCCCGCCGCCCGTTTCCGAGGCGGCTTTTTTGTTTTTAGGAGCACGACATGTCCATTCCAAACTGCGCAAAAGCGCCTTTCTATCACTCTTTTGTCGCAACCAGCACGGCTGCACGTTGGATGAAAGAGCTTTGCGCGCGAATACGGGAAACACTGTTATGATGAGATCAGTTTTCTCAAAGGTGTTCAGTTCTTTAGCTGTCCTATCCTGTGCCACACCGATTGCAGCAGACACCAGCGGTCCAATCGCGCAGATACTTTGCGAGCCTCAAGAAATCATGCGCCGCCGCCTTGAAACCTATCACCAAGCGCAGCGGTCCTGGGCAGGTCTGCGCGGCCCCGATTCTGTCATGGAGTTGTGGGAGGACGCAGGGGGCGACTGGACCCTTGTCATCGTTTATTCTGATGGCAACCGATGCATCGTTGCGATGGGCGAGGATCTGATGCCATTTGCTGCGATGTCGCATAGCTAGACAATCGGTGCTCGGGCGCATGTTATTCGTCATGCGCCCGGGCTGCTAGGTCGTTCGTTCGAGGTGCGCTCGAATTTTGGTGACGAGATGTCCGTGGGCCTGCGCGTCGAAACGCGGCGCATCGGCCCAGGAATAGACCATCATCGCCGGAAGCCTACTCTTGTCCGCAGGTTCATTTGCATAGCGGGGGATGATATGCGTGTGCAGCGCTGGCTCCGTGTTGCCGAGTGTTTCGTAGTTGATGCGAAACGCGTCCGTTGCGGCCAGCAAAGCGTCGCCCGCCCGCAAGACATCAAGCGAATACTGGCTGCGCGCGTCTTCGGTCAGATCGTTAATTGACGGGACGACTGGATCGGCCAAAAACACGCAATATCCAGGCAAGGGCTGGACGTCTCCAATCACCAGCCAGCCGGAAGTCATCTGACGGATAACCCAGGGGTTTTCACCCCTCTTGGCCAAAGCGACGCGATCGGAGATGAGGTTCGACACTATTCAACCAATCCCAGCCCTTTGAGGTATTCAAAGCCGGTCGGAATGTCGGACTTGCGGCGCAGCTCCAGCACCAAATGCGGCGCGGAGCGACACTCTGAAAGGGCGCGGAAGACCTCTTGCCAGTGAATTTCGCCTTCGCCCGGCGCCCAGTGCCGGTCCGCATGACCGTCAAGGTCCTGCAAATGCACATGGTGCAGTTGATCGGCGGCATCGCGCACGAAATAATCCACGGGTGGCGCGCCTGACATGCGGCGCGCAAGATGGGCATGGCCTGTGTCGATGGAGAGGGCAATTGCGTCGCTCTCGAAACTGTCGACCATGGCACGGCGGCTGGCCGGGTCCACGTCGAGGATGTTTTCGATGACAAGGGTGATGCCGGCTGTTTCCGCGGCTTTGACAACCGGCGTCATGACGTCGTGAATGCGTGACAGTTTCGTTTCCCAATAGTTTGGCTTGTTCAAACGGTTCCACGCATACCAGCGGTTGAAGGGCGAATGCAGCACCATCTGCTGCGCACCAACACGTTCTGCTGCTTCCAGAGCTTTAAGAAAGCGCGCTGTGATGATCGGACGCACCTCGGGGTCTTTGTTGTCCATATCCAGCCCCTCATAAGGGCCATGGATTCCAAGTCGCCCGCTAAAGCCGCTCAGCGCCTCTTTGGCGGCGGAAATGCGGTCTTCGAATTCGGTCGAGAGGTCTTTGTGGGTACTGAAACCTTGCAGTTCAATATCGCGATCTGCATCAAACAGCCAATCGCGGTGGTCGGTGATTTCATGTGGCGCAAGGCAGGCGCCAATCTTAAGCGGTTGCATGGGCGTGTCTCCGTGGATCGGGGATGAAGAAGAAAGCAAGGATTGACATAGCACGGATCGCGGCCATCGCTGCAAACGAGACCCAGCCGCCAAAATGTTCAGTGATCAGAGCAAAGGTGAAAGGCGCCGCCGCATTCACCGACATGGACAACGTAGCGATCCAGCCCAAGCGCGCGCCGTATCCTTTGGCCCCAAACAGCGCCAAGGGCAGTGTGCCGCGTGCAATGGTTTTGATCCCGTCGCCCATTCCATAGAGTGCCGCACCGATGATCACACCGGGTACCGAGAAGCCAACAGCGAGAATCGTGCAAAACCCAGACATGGTAAGCCCGAGAGCAAGAATATAAGTCATCAGCGGGTGTAGGTTGCGGCTAAACACCATTTCCAGCATGCGGCCCACAGTTTTGAACGGCCCAATAACCGCACCTGCCACGGCGGCAAGCGCTGCGCTATGCCCCAGATCTTGGACATTTGTGACCCAAAGCGTCATCACTGCGCCCATGAGGAAGCCCGAAAAGGTAAACGAGATCACCATCCACAGCATCCCGCGCCTGCGATCGGACCCGTCCAGCAGCGGCCAGTCCTTTTGCACATTCTTGGCGGCGTCCTGCGGGTCCGTTTCTTTTCCCGACAAGGCAAAATAGTGGATCGGGACCGAAATGACCAAATACGCCACGCCTAGGACCAGCCACGTATCCCGCCAATCCAACGCATTATAAAGCGCCAAAGTGACCGGCCAAAAGATCGTCGATGCCACTCCGCCAAAAAGAGTGATGATCGAGATCATCGTCGCCGGGCGCAGCGGGCTTTCGAGCCTGACAATCGATGCAAAGGCGACATTGTAGAGCACACACATCCCGGCAGCTTCGGTCACCAAAACAACCAAGAACAATGAAGTACGCCCCGACACACCCGCAAAGGCCAAAAGCGCGAGCCCACCAACCAGAGACCCAATGGTCATGACATAGCGCCCGCCAAAGCGATCCACTAAATGCCCCGCGATCGGTGCCATGGCGCCGCCAAAAAGCAGCGAAAGGGACAAAATGCCAAAGGCCCCAGACAGCGACATGCCCAGATCATCGGCCATATGCGGCAACAAAACCGCATAGGCGTAGTACAGCGTGCCGTAGCCCATGATCTGGGTGATGCCCAACCCCATTGAAGGCCAGTAGGGGTGCAGCCTTTGGATCATCGGGCTGATTGCGCCCGGTACGCGGCGCGCCCGGCAACCCAGGTGCCTTGGACCGCTGGAGTTTGTTCTTGGGGCCAGTCCACCAGTACAAGATCCGCTCGTTTTCCGACGGCGATATCTCCTCGGTCCTCAAGACCCATAGCTCGTGCCGGACCGCTTGAGATCAGCGACCACAAGGCCAAACGATCTGCGCGTTTTTCACGATCCAAGCGGTCTACAGCGGCCAACATGGCAGGGTAGTAATAGTCGGACGCCAGAACATCACACAGGCCCTCTTCAACCATATCCCCCGCACCGAGTGAGCCGATATGACTCCCCCCGCGCACCGCGTTGGGCGAGCCGAAGATGATAAGATCGCCGTTCGCACGGGCCTGTTGCGCTGGTCCCATCGTCATCGGGAACTCTGATGTCGTGGCCCCGATCTCGTGATAGAAATTGCGGGTTTCGGCCTGCGTGTCGTCGTGGCTGAGCATCGGAATGCCTTTTGCGCGGGCTTTCGTGGCAACAGCATGAATTGTTTCAACCACATCGGGCCGCCGCTCCCAAACGCGGTGCACCAACGCCTTGTGATCATCATAGTCTAGACCAGAGCGTTCCGTGTGTTTGCGATAGCGTTTTGCGAACAGATCGGCATCATTCAGGTCAATGACTTTGAAGTCGGGGCTATGTTCAAAGGGGCGTTCCTGGATCCCGGTATCGGCGCTGCGCATGGCCATCGAAAGATGATCATTGAAGGCAAGTGATGGCGTAAGCGGCGCATCCATCGCCCAATCGAGGGTTTCCAGCGCTTCAAACGCGAAAGTCTCCCACCGCAGTTGAAACCGGTTTTCCACCGTCAAACGAGGGGCCAGATCAAGGATCGCCTGCATCATCGAACGCCCGCGCTCTACGCTCCTCAGGCCGGGCTCATAGCTAAGCGTGATCGAATGATAGGTCGTTGCGATACCGTTTGCGGCCAATTGCCGGTCAGTTTCAAGCACGGCAGTTTCCATGGGGAAAAAGACGCCGGGGCGCGGCATGACCTGCCGCTCAAAGGCATCGCCGTGCACGTCGATGAGCGCCGGCGCAAGGATCTTGCCGCGCGCATCGATCAGGGTGCCTTGAACAGGGCCGCCGATGTCGACGATCGCGCCGTCCTCCACCGTAACGGTTGTGTCTGCGATCTCACCTGGCAGGTACACATCTGCCCCCACAAAGGTCTGGATCATGCCTGCCGCTCCAAAATGAGGTGCCAATGCCAGGACCCCGGCTTTTCATGCTCACGATCTTCCATCCACATCACCTCGAACCCTTGAAAAAGGGCCAGCATTTCAACGGCACCGCAATAGTAATGCGGGTGGCGCTTGTCTGATCCGTCTTCGTCGAACACCCATGTGTTGCGGCTGATTTCCCGCGGACCATTTAGCTTTTCACGGTCGATCCATAGACGCCGCTTTGACAGCATCGTCAACAGAAACGTCCCGCCCGGCTTCAGCACCCGGCGTATCTCGCTGATTGTGTTCAGAAGGACAGTTTCATCGCCGTGGTAAATCACATTCCAGCTCAGTACATGGTCGAAAGAGGCGTTGCCAAAGGGCAAATGGTCCATTCGGCCAAGATGGGTGTGCACTCCCGTACCGGCTTTGTCGATCTCGGCCAGCCCCTCTGGGGCGGCGTCAAGTGCCGTCATTTCGAAACCAGCAGCTTGTAGAGACAAGGCATGTCGCCCAACTCCTGCCCCAAGGTCAAGAATGGCAGCGCCTTGTGCCAAACCCTCGGCCCAGCGTTTGACATCAGGCTCAGGCGTCAGCCATTTGGAGCCTTCCTCGATCTCGTCCCAGATTTTGCTCCAATGTTGGTGTGCAGTGTCGGTCTTGTTGATAGCGGTCAACGTTGTTCTCCGATGATCTTGGTTCGGGCCCAGCCCGAAAGGTATTCTATTGAGATGACCACGACAGCGATCATCAAAATAACAGTCATGGCGGTTGGGTAGTCAAAGAGATCAAAGCCCACTTTGAGCTCAATCCCGATGCCGCCAGCCCCGACCAGGCCAAGGATGGTTGAGGAGCGCACGGCCTTTTCCGTCGCAAACAGCGAGGTCGATATGAAGGCTGGCATCGCGGCAGGGATCGTGGCGCAGGCAACCACGTCCAACTTGCGCGCACCTGTGGCGGTCAGGCTTTCTGAGGGGCCTTTGTCAGCCGCTTCCATGTCATCGGCAAAAAACCGGCCACAAAACCCGATGGTGTCGATTGCAATGGCGAGCATGCCCGCAAAGGGTCCAAGACCTACGGCCACCACAAAGACCAAAGCCCAAGCGATATCGGGGACAGCCCGGATAAAACCGAGGCCCGTGCGCACGACTTGGTTGACCCAATTGGGTGCAATCAACCCTCGGGCCGCCAAAAGGGCAACCGGCACGGCAAGGATCACACCAGCCGCGGCACCCGCGAAAGCGATTTGCAGGGTTTCAAGCATCTTCCAGCCCAGCCGCGACAAGACCTTCGGGTCCAGGTTCGGGGGAAACGCGCGGTCGAGAAAATCGGCAAAGCGCGGCGGGGATGAGATCACTTTTTCAAGAGAAAACCCGGCCCCGGCAAAAGACCACAGGATTAAGGCCACCCCGGCGGCATAGCCCAAAAAGGCAAGGGCTGAGGGGCGTTCGTATCGGGCGGGGAGCCGTCTGGGATGAGACATGGAGTGAGATGCGTCAGTCATAGAGCCCTCGCAATTTTTCTGCGCTCAGCCCATCGGCGCGCGCGTCCAGCGGCATACCGCCATTCGCGAGGCCAAGAACCCGGTCGCCATAGCGCAGCGCATGGTCGATGTTGTGGGAAATAAAGATCACCGTGACGCCTTCCCGGCGCGCAAGATCGAAGAAGACGTCCATGACATCTTCGCCAGCAGCGGGATCCAGAGAGGCGGTCGGTTCATCCGCAATCAGGATTTTGGGCTTGCCGACCAGGGCGCGGGCGATGGCCACACGTTGAGACTGCCCACCAGACAGCCGGTCTGCCCTCCGCTCAGCGAGATGCGCAAGGCCTACCTTCTCCAGAGCGTCGAGAGCGGCCTGCCGCGACGCGGCGGGCGCGAAGCTCTGGCTCCAATGGCGCGGGCCAGGTTTTTGACCGAGTAGCCCCTGAACGACATTCGACAGAACAGACAGGCGTGGCACGAGGTTGTGCTTTTGACTGACGAGACCCATCTGCGCGCGCATGCTTCGCAGCTGTGCGGAACGCGCGCTGCCTACGTCTGTTCCCAGCACATCAATGACACCTGCATCAGCCGGTATCAGCCCCATGAGGCAACGCAGCAAGGTCGATTTCCCCGTGCCATTGGCGCCAACGATCGCTACGGCTTCACCGCGCGACAGGCCAAAAGAGACATCCTTGAAGATAGGCGTCCCCGAAAAGCTCTTGGTGAGCCCGGTCACACGCAGATCTACAGGTAAAACCGGGGCAAAGACGTCTGCCCCGGCTCGATCTGGCTGCGCACCGGGCGCGACCAGCGTTTCAAGACCGGAATTAGTCACCGATGAAATTGTCGAACTGAGGGTAGCCTGCGTTCGAGTACATCGAACGGACGTAATCATAGGCGCTGTCTTCGATTTCCACGAGATCCATGCCGACATATTTGTCATTCTCTTCGTGGGCCGTAATGCCTGCGATGATGCTGTCCTTATTCTCGATGATGGCTTGCTGCACTGCTGCTGCCGCATCGCCAGGCACATGGGCACCGACCATGATCATGTCGTTGGGCAAATCGCCAGAGCGCGCCAGAATGCGGAAGAAGCCATAAGGCAGATCCGTTTCAGCGTTGCGCACGTTCAGCCAGCTGCCGGCGTTTGAGCCAAGCGCATCCACATCGCCATTCTTCAACGCTTCATGGGCGATGTTGCGGCTGGTGTGCATCACTTCGATATCGTTGATCGGGTCGAGACCGTGGTCAGCCAGAACCTGCATCGGGCACAGCATGTTGGACGTGGAGCCAATATCGCCGAAGGCAACCGTCCGGCCTTCTAGATCAGCCACAGTGTTGATGCCGCTGTCCGCCCGCACAACGATCGCGCAGTGGTAGTCAGGGCGGCCAAGGCCGACAATCGGGGTGGCGTTGGTCAGTTTGTTGATGACGACATATTCGGCGGGACCGGATACGACAAAGTCCACAGTTTCGCCGCGCAGCGCTTCGGCCGCAGCGGTCCGGGAGTTGACGGCATAGAATTCAAACGTATCGCCAGTAGCAGTTTCCAAGGCTTCCTTGAACGGACCCCACTCAAGCTGAAGACGTTCCATGCCCTCAACATCAGTGACGGCGAGTTTCCAGGTTTCAGCCTGAGCTGCGACCGCGGCGATCATCGCGAGCGCCGTGCCCGCCAATACGGAATGAAGTTTCATTGCGATTCTCCCTAAATGAAATTCATTCGAATGATTCTCTCGGGATGAAACGACTGCGCGACACTTGCGTGACAGTTATGTTGCAACGGGTGGCGTCGCCATAGCTTCGAGCTGTTCTGGTCGAATAGAGGTTGGGTGTTCTGACCAGACTTTGGTAGGGGCTCTGGATTGGGCGCCAATAATCCGTCAGTGCTGATATCAAGCGGGCAAGTCGTAGGGCCGGTTTGTCTGGCTGCATCGCAGCGCTTCAATATTTCAGCAAAAGTTCGCTATGGGCCGGATGCTGCAAGGTGCACTAATGGCTGCTTCGGGGAAGCTGTGCCGCAGCGTATTTTCCACTTGCCAACGGCGGCTTTGGGCCGAAAGCAACATCATGCACAATGGGCGGTTAACGGACCTTCGCTGCAGTCGCAAACCAACTTAGCCGAGAAAATGGAAGCTGACGTTCAATTCTTGAGAATTCCGGGATCAGCTCTGCATCGTCGCATGACCGTTCCGAGCCCATACTTTGAATTAACTTTTCTGCTGCGCGCGCAGCAAAAAGTCACTGGAGTTGTTCTGTTTCGGTCGCTGTAAAGCTGCAAGAAAGCGGCCATTGCTTCATGGCGAGGAGTAGTCTTTGGCGCAACGTCAACAGAGCGCGAGACCTTACTGACTCTCTTGCCGAAGGTGCGACATCAAAGGACAAGTCTTTGGGACCTGGCCGGCATCAAGCTCAAATAGGAAGCTTGTTAAGCATGCAACATGAGAGGCAAAAGATCGTCAAACCAGAGTCTTGACCCCGCGAATGAACTGCTCGACTTGCAGTGGGTCCAGTGATACGTTGCCGCTTCAACTCGATCGTTATTGGACCATTCGTCTGCATACATGAGAATGGCTCGCTCCACTAGATCCGATGCCTTTCAGCTGGGCGGATTGATTGCCGCCAGACCGGTCTTGCTGGCAGCACGACGCTTTCGGCGGACTCAGCACCAGAATGGTTGATCAACTCCAGCACCGCATCGGCGATCTCAGGCAAAGGCTGGGCGAAGGTTGTCAGATTGTAGCTGTCCCAGGCGGATTGCTGGATGTCGTCAAAGCCAACTACGCAGATGTCGCCGGGGATCGCCATGTTCATGTCATTGCGCGCCGAATCCATGAAGCCGCAGGCCATCAAGTCGGTTGTGCAGAACACGCCGTCGGGTGGCGTGACGCTGGACAAGAGCTGATGCGCGGCAACGCGGCCCTGGTCATAGGTCGTCGCCTCGCCCATCCAGACCGACGTTGATATGCCCAAAGCCTCTGCCGCGGCTGCCAGGGCCGCTTCGCGCGCGCGCAGGCTGGGGGTGCTTTTCTGGCGGGTGACAATCGCAATGGACGTGCAGCCGGCGCGATGAAACATTGAGGCGGCCTGTTCCATCGCAGATTGATAGTCGATCCCGATGGAATGCGTGCCCTCGAACATCTCAGACCGATTGACCAGAATGACGCGTTGCCCGGCGGCGACGCATTTTTCAACCATCTCCGTCGGTGGAGAGCCGGACAGAACCACCGTGGCGGCGGCGCGATAGTTCAGGGTCTGCTCTAGCGCGGTATGGGCGTTTTGAGGATCGTCGCCCACGTTGATCAGGATGACGACCCGACCCGCAAGCTGGAGCTTCTGCGTCAGGACATTCAGAAGCTCTGCGTGATAGGGTTTGCCAAGGGTTGAGACGAGCAGGCAGATCGGGCGGCTTTCCTCTTTCGACAAGCCGCGCGCCAGATGGTTGACGTGATAGTTCAGCTCTTCCGCCGCCTTCAAGACCCGCGCGCGCGTCTCTGCTGAGACGCTGCTGCCATGGGTGAAGGTTCGCGAAACCGCAGAGCGCGACACCCCAGCAAGGGCCGCGACGTCAGATGCGGTCGCTGGACGGTCTATGGGTTTAAGGCGTGGAATCAGATATTCCTTTGAAGTTGTTTAAGCACGGTGGCGCAACGGGTCGCCGCGTCGATTAATACCTGTTTTGGTGCGCTAGGCCACTCTTTCGGGTCCAATTGGCGATGCACCCGCACATGGGCTATGGCCGCATCAAGCGTCGGGTAGGTCTCGGGCCGTTCGATATGCAAGAACAGCGCAACTAAGATCACGGACCGGCTCCGCCCGCCTCGACAATGGACCAATAAATGACCGCGGGTCTTCCAAGGGTAGCTTGGCTTGTCCGGCATTTCTTGGGTCAGCAGCCCCCGCAAGAGAAAATAACCCGCCATCAGAAAGTCGTCAGAGTTGCCAGCCCCGTCGATCATGCCAAGCTTATAGTAACGGACAGGCCCCCAACCGAAGACGAGGTTTTGCACGTCACCTGCCGGTTCGGTCACCATATTGATATCGAGGTTCACAGCGCAATTCAGAACCACGCCTATGCCGTTTTCGGCCAAAATCTCGGGGTTACTTGCGGCCTGCCGATTGCCGATGAAAATATCCGCGCCATGGAAGCCACCTTCAATACGGTGAAGCGGGGCACGGCCCGCTTCGGCCTCGGCGAAGATCAGTTTCATGGTCCCTGCATCAACTCTCATATCGCGCCTCCTTGCTCCAATGCTGCATCCAGAAGCGCGGTGAGCGCGGGCGTGCAGGCCCGGACTGGGGCAGGATGGCTGAGCCCTTCGAGGCCGCCAGAAAACGGGCGCACATCGCCGCCTGCCTCTTCGATCATCAGCATGCCTGCTAGGCAGTCCCAGCAATTCATATTCGCCTCTAGGTAACCGTCCGAGCGCCCTTCGGCGACCCAAGCCAACGCTAATGCGCCCGATCCGCCGCGACGGATATTTCCGCCGCCAGTCAGGATATGGCGTTGCGCTGTCAAATAGCCTTCAACGGAATGGCGACGGGACCAGCCCATCTCGATACAGGCCGTGTCCGGAGAGGTGGTGCCCGTCACTTGGATCGGGCGACCATTCTTTTCAGCGCCCTTGCCCTTTTGTGCAAACCAAAATTCGCCGGTCAAAGGATGGACAATGGCCCCCAGAACCGGGGCACCCGCCACGGCAAATGCGATGCAAACGCAAAAATGCGGGACGCCGCGCGCAAAATTGGCTGTGCCGTCAATCGGGTCAATGATCCACAGATGCTCGGTTGGGGTGCCGCCACCCTCTTCGCCCAGAATGCCATCTTCGGGAAAGGCCTTGGCCAGAGCATCGCGGATCAGCGCCTCGACCGCCATATCGGTTTCGGTCAGGAAATCCTGTGGTCCCTTTAGCGCAAAGGTGCCAGCGGTACGCGAGGTGAAGCCTTCGCGAGCAAGTTCGGCGGCCTTGGGGGCCAAATCCCGCAGAAACGCTGCGCGGGCGGAGAGATCAAGTTCAGTCATATAAGTCTTTCGAAAAGTGGCCCCGGGGCGCGGACCCCGATGCCAAAGCCCTTAGCTGCCGGACCGTGCGAGCGCCCAGAAATCCTGCCAATCCTGACGGGTCTGCCAGTCTGCCAGCGCGGTTGTGGAGTCGTAGAACCACATTTTGTCCATGTGGTTCATGACGCCCGAAGGCTCACCCTCGGGCGCCGCATGGGTGATGTTGGTCGGCACTTTGCCGTCGATGGATTGTGGCAACCAGCCTTCCTCGGACAGAAGGTAGTCGACATAAAGTTTCGCGGCATTCGGGCTATCCGTGCCAGCGGTGATCAGCAGGAATTTCGGGGTCATCCAACCAATCGCAGGCTGCATCGTATCGCAGATGCCGAGGGTATAGCCGTCTTCGTTGTCACGAAATTTCGCGGTGGACATCATGCCCATGAAGTTCTCGGTCACATCGGGTGCGCCAACCGTTTCAGAACTGTCACTGTCAGAGTTGAACAGCACTGGCTGGTTGCCAGCTAGGGCTGCGACCCAAGCCTCGGTTGCGCTGTCATAGTCGGTCTCCAGCGGTGTGCCGAAATATGACTCGTAAGCCGCCGCAACCGCGTCGTCATGGTGCGTTGCCATCTGATTGAACCAGTCGGTGTAGACCGGCTTGCCCAGCAGGTCCTGCATGGCGAAATGGCCGTTCCAGCCTGCCGTTGTCAGCGCCCAGATGTTATCGACCGGGCAACCGTCGTTCAGCGCGGTGTTATAGGTGAACACGATCGGTGAGTTCGACACGATCAGTGGGTTCTGAGAATGCTCGGGGATTTCGTCTGCGCGGGTGGACGGCAGGTAGGACACCGCGTAGCCAGGCTCAAGGATCTGCGCTGTGGCTGCAGGCGTGTCCGAGATGACGATGACATCGGCCTGCACGTTATTCGCCTGCGCCTCGCCCACGATCATGCGGATGGTGGCGGGGGCTTTGGATTTAGTGGCGTTGATCTCAAGCCCGTAAGCTTCGCCAAAATTAGCCGCTTGTTCGCGCACCTTGCCGGTGCTGTCGATCACAAAGAGCGGCGGTTCGGATCTGGCCGCGTCCAAAAGCGCGGCGGCGTCGAAGTCTTCGGCCAGCGCGGGCGAGGCAACCGCCAGCGTGATGATCAGAGATTTCACTGAAGTCTGCATGGTCTCAGGTCCGTTATCCATAGGTTTGAGAAGAAATAGGTGATGCCACTTTGGGTCTTGTTGCCGGGGCGGGCCTCGGAACCACGCGGTTCCCCGCTTGGTCAAACTGGTGAATCCCGCTCGGGTCGACGGTGATGTGAACGGCCTCACCCGGCGCGATCGCGGGGCGGCTGGCAGAGGACATCAGCAAGGTCTGATCGCCATCTTCGAGGGACAGTTTGGTGATCCAAGAGCCGCCGGTCGGGATCAGCTCTGTCACACGCGCCGGTGTTCCGCTCGCAGCGATCTGGATCGCTTCGGGCCGGATGCCGCTTTCATATGTGCCGCCGCCGAGGGACGGCACGGCAAGACTGCCTTGTGGGATCAGGTTGATTGGCGGGCTGCCAACAAATTCCGCCACGAAACGGTTCGCTGGCCGGTCGTAAATGTCGAGCGCTGTGCCAAACTGCTGCAAGCGACCGGCGTCCATCACCGCGATATGGGTCGATAGCGACATCGCCTCCCACTGGTCATGGGTCACAAGAACGATGGTGGTGCCGCTGATCTGGTGCAGGCGCGCAAGCTCTTCGCGCATTTGCAGGCGCAGGGCGGCGTCGAGGTTCGACAGGGGTTCATCCAACAGCAGGACGTCCGGTTCCAGCGCGAGCGTTCGCGCAAGCGCCACCCGCTGCTGCTGTCCGCCCGACAATTGCGAGGGGTAGCGGCCCTCCAGACCTTCGATGCGCAAAAGCGCGACCATCTCGGCCACGCGGGCCTTGCGCGCTGCGGCATTCACCCGTTGCAGGCGCAGGCCGAATGCGATGTTTTCGAACACTGTCAAATGCGGCCAGAGCGCGTAGGACTGGAACACAAGGCCGACGCCGCGCCGTTCCGGCGCGACAAAGACGCTGCCATCGACCACGCGGTCCCCCAGCGCGATCTGGCCTGCATCGCACCGCTCAAGCCCGGCGATCATGCGCAAAAGCGTTGATTTCCCGCAGCCGGAGGGGCCAAGGATACAGGTGAAGGACCCGGCCTCAACCGCTAGGGACAGATCTGCGACGGCGGGGGCGTCTGTTTTGGCAAAGTGCTTGGTCAGACCGGTGATGGTGATCGGTGTCATGGTTTAGCTTTCCAATCCGCGGGCAAGGCCAGTGCCGGTCAATCGGTTGATGAGCAACGTGCCCAGCACCGCAATGGCCGAGATCATCAGCACCACCGCATTTGCGGCTTGCGTGTAGTTGTAGTCGACAAGGCGCAGGGAATAGGTACTCAGGACATCCGTCGACGGTACGGCCAGCATGATGAACAGGCTCACGCCCTTAATGCCGGACACGAAGGGCATCAAAATGCCCGCCACCAGCGCGCCTTTGTTGATCGGCAGGATGATCGACCGCATCCGGCGCAGCCAGCCTGCACCAACCATGCGTGCAGCGTCCTCCACCTCGCGGCCCAACTGGGTCATAGAGGAGATTCCCGCCCGGCTGGCAAAGGGCATCTGGTCCGCAATCAGCGCCAGCAGCAGGATCCACGGCGTGCCATAAAGCGCCGGGATTGGCCCGCGCGGGACAGCGAAAAGGACGAGGAAGGCCGCCGCAAAAGCAATACCCGGCACCAGATAGGGAAAGAAGGTGATCTGCCGCAGCAGCACAGAGAGCGTCCGCCAAGGGCTGCGCACCACGACATAGCCAACCACCATGCCCAAGAGGCCCGCGCTGATCGAGGCGATCCCAACAATGCGCAGGGTGTTCCACGCCGCCGACCAAAACTCAGGCGCGAGCAGGATCCCCGTCGGCACCGCAGGCGTCGGCAGGTTGGTGCCGATCCAATAAGCGAAGGTGAAGTTCTCGGCCCCAAAGCGCCCCGGCACATGCATCACGGTAGAGAGCATCAATGCGCCAAGGGGCAAGATCACGCCCAGTGTAAAGACGCTTAGCGCCGACACCACCGCGGGGATGCGCCAGAACCCCAGTGTTGTTTCCCGGCTCGCGGTACCTTTGCCGCCGATGATCGCATAGCGGCGGGTTTCGCGCATCATC
Source organism: Cognatishimia sp. (assembly GCF_964229375.1). GTDB lineage: Bacteria > Pseudomonadota > Alphaproteobacteria > Rhodobacterales > Rhodobacteraceae > Cognatishimia. The sequence continues at coordinate 4,673 of NZ_CAXREH010000001.1, read as the reverse complement.
CATGTGTCGATGCCAAGTGTGACGATGCCAATGGCCATGACAACACCCGCAAAGACCGCCGCCATACCGTTCTGCTGGGTGCCAATCGCGCGGTAAAGAGAGGTCGCCAAGGTCTCGAACTGTACCGGCAAGCCAAGGACATAAGGAACCGAGAACTCGCCGATCGCATCCGCGAACATCAGCAGACATGCGGACAGCACGGCAGGCCGCATCAACGGGATTGTGACCAGCCGGAAGGCGGTGCGCGGGCCAGCGCCCAATATGCGGGCGGCGTCCTCTAGCTGGCCATCAAAACGGCGCAGAGCGTTACCGACAAGGATGATGACGAAGGGAATGTAATTCAACGTCATGATGATGATCGACGGGACCGCCCCATAGGCAAGCCAATCAGGTGCATCAAAGCCCATGGAACTGGCCAGCCCCGGTTGCCCGCCGATTTTGGCGTTCTTGAAAATCGTGGTCCAGGCCAAGGCAAAGGTCCAGGCGGGCAGCATGAAGGGAATGATCAGCGCCGCCGATAGCCAGCCGCGGCCCATCATGTCGGTTCGCACCAAGAGCCAAGCCAGCACCGTGCCCAGCCCCAGCGCCAGAACCGTTGAGCTGACCGCAATGGTCAGCGTATTCATCAGCGGACGCAGGAAGATAATCTCTGACATACGCGAGGCAAAGGCGCGCTCCAGATAATAGGCGGTAAAGGCCCCATCGGCGACATGGGTGCGATGCCCATCGCCCGGCTGACTGGTGAACATATCCCAAAAGACAGCGAGCAAGGGCGCTGCAATCAGCCAAAGGAAAACAACTAAACAGATCAACCCGATGACCAGCGTCGGATCGCTGGGCAAGTGCGCGGCACGCAGGAGCTTGTTTGTCTTTGCTTGGGTTATCACGAGGGTATTCAGACTATTTTTGCACCTATGTGCATAAGCTCTATGCTCTAACATAGTCCATAAAAAACAGCTTTTGTCGCAAAAGTTTCACAAAACTCGGACATCAATGCACATATGTGCAAAGCGATTCACCTCGCCCTATTGCGCACTCTTACTGCAACGCAATGAATGGATATGACATGCGCGCTCCTCTCTTTCTAGCACTGGCGGCTTTGCCGACATTGGCCGCTGCCGACCCGCTGGTCGATACGATCACCCCGAACAACACGCTGACAGAAGCCCCGAGCGCGTGGCTTGGCGATACGCCGCATCTGGTGATGATGGGCACGACCGTTGGTCACACCTTCGATGTGCAGATCATGGATCTGGACATGGCTGAGATCCACGAGATCGAGGTCAAGCGCGAATACCTGCTGACCGACACGGACTATGCGCCCTACCAAGAGTGGGACTTTGGCATCAAAATCGTCCTCGACGGCATGGATAAATCCATTGAAGGCAAGCTGACACACGCTGACTTCAACGATCTTGAGGCGCTGCCCGCCAGTTTCAACATTCAGTCGGCTGAGGAATATCCCGAAGGCGACCTGATCTTCACCGAGTTCGAATATGAGTGGGAAGCCGAAGGCATATCGGTCAATGAGGAGCTGGCCGAATGGTCCGGCACCGCGACCATGAACCTTGACGGCAGCTTCAAGGCGGACACGCCCAACGGCGATGGCATGATCGGCGGCTATATCAACGCTGTGCGCGGTGGCGACACCATCGTGATTTCCTTCACCCTGCCCGTGACGGAGTTCGAAGTTGAAGACTAAGCTCGCAACATCTCTGGCGGCGCTGCTTCTGGCCGCGCCCGCCTTCGCCGACGCCCCCGAGGGAAGCGTCACCGCCATAACAGAAACCCCCGGCATCATCGGCGACGCTGATGACCCGGCGATCTGGGTGCATCCGACGGACCCAATGGCCAGCCTTGTGCTGGGCACGGATAAGTATAACGGTCTGTTTGTTTACAACCTTCGGGGCGAAGAGGTTGGGTTCTTCAACGACGGATCGATCAACAACGTCGATATCCGGGAGTTTTCCTTGGGTGGTGAAACCGTTTGGCTGGCCTCAGCGACAGAGCGGGACGAGGACGACATCGTCTTCTACGTGATCCGCGCCGATGGCACGGTTGAACGCGCCTCGCCGCATCGCTTTGAGGGCATGCCTGAATACGAAGGCCGCGTGCGCAACATCTATGGCCATGCCATGGGCCGCGACCCGGAAACCGGGCGCGTTTGGGTCTATGTGAACTTCAAGACCGGGCAAGTCGCGCAATACGAAGTGCTGGACAATGGCGGTCAGCTCGATCTGGTGCAGTCCCGTGTTCTCAGCGTTGAAACCCAGCCGGAAGGCATGGTGATCGACGACGACGCAGGCACGCTTTATGTGGGTGAAGAAGACGTCGCGATCTGGCGTTTCCCGGCCTTCCCTGAGGACGGCGATGAGGCAACCCGCATCGCGTCGATCCCGTCTGACTGCTTCCCGCGCGACGATATCGAGGGGCTGACGCTCTATAACGATGGTGAGAACAAGTACCTGATGGCCTCGGCCCAGTACATTCACCGTGTTGCAGTCTTTCCGATCATCGGGGACACGGTGCCTGTTTGTGCCGGTCTGGTGGAAATCGCGGCAGGCGACATTGATGGCGTGACCGAGACGGACGGTCTGGACGTCGTGGCGACACCGTTGGGCGATGCCTATCCCAAGGGTATGCTTGTCATGATGGACGATCAGAACGCGAACTTCACAACGAACTTCAAGTTCATCTCTGCGGCTGACGTGCTTGAGTCTCTGAAGCTCGACTAAGACCTGATCCCGGCCCGATATGGATTGGGCCGGGCTTCAATACCACCACAGGCCTTTGCGCTTTCGTTTGTGTAGAAAACACACCTGAACTGAGTGACTATGACCAACCGCACCGCTTCAGCGCGCTGGCCATTTTGCTTGAGCCAATGGAAAACCAACGATCGATCAACGAAGACCGGTTCTTTCCCGTACCCCTTAAAGGCGACCAACTGCTGGTAGCCAAATTTGACCTCATGGGGCTCGATCAGGAAACCTATCAAAGAATTTGCACGACTAACTGTAAGGACCAAAATCACTGCGCTTGAACGACCGCTTCGGTCGTGAGCGCGATGTCGCATCAGCATTCCTGCCGCGCTTGTGAACAGATGCTGCGCAAGCAATGGCTGCATAAGCAATCATCCGCTTCGTCCGCTCTTGAGACCTTGGCCATCATCTAGGCCGAGCACGTGCAGCGAATGTCCGGAATGGCGGACCGCATTGCAGCATCGGCACCCACCGGCCAACGGCAGGTTTGGGCCATTCTTGTTCAAAAGACAATCGCCGACCGGCGCCTCCGGAAGCGCAACACAACACAGAAACCCTGAGAGACCGCAGAGAGACCCCCGCCACACAGGAAAGGGCACCACCGGAGGGAGGGAGGGGAACCCTCCCAACACAGGCCGAGACCGACATGAACCAAAACACCGGATCGATGGAAAGGCCGAAAATAGCCCCGTACGGCGCCGCTGGCATCTGTTTGCGGCATGGGGGGGAAGCCAAAAACACCCTTGCACCCCGTTCTGGCCTCGCTCATGGCCGCCGAGGCACCCCCCACCCCCGCATCTTGAGAGATCTAGGGTCAAATGCCGGTCCGACTGCTAGATTTTTGGCGCCACACTTCCCGAGCGTTATTGCTTTGAGAGAGACACGCCGAAACACTTCTTTGGATCAAAGGCGCTGGGCAGATGTTTCAGGGCTTGGATGCAGAGATAGCAAACGGCGTTCTCAACGCCCGCCGGATGGACAAAGGTAACGAACCAGCCACCGGAGTCGCTGATAGCCGCACTTTGATTGGATCGCGTGAGGTCCGTGGGGTCGCCTGTCGTTCTTGCCAAGCACGAAAAAAACGCCTGTTGATGGTCGGCGGGGATATGGGCGACCACGTGGCAATGAGCGCCGTAACGGGTTCCGGTCGCCGCTGCCCACACGAACGACCGACGCACACCGCGCCGCCGATACCAGTCATGCAGACGCCGGATGAATTTTGCTGTGATGAGGTCAATCGGCTCATGGACAAGTTCAGCATCAGAGAACGCCGCCAAGGATTGCCAGTTGAGAGTGAGCGCCAGAGTCGGGGTGACCCCGTGGGCCTCGCCGCCTTTATCGCCGCCAGCAAATCCGCCGCAGACGGGCGTGTCCAGATGACCACGCTCGACTGCCATATCAACGACACTGCCTTCTGCGAGGCTGTGCTGGCCAAATTCGACACTTGGGTCGCCGAGGGTATCGTGGCCAAGGGCGTGCCCTGATACAACGCTTTGTCGTCAATGAACGCCCCGCCGTCCCAGTGCGGGATGGCGGTTGAGGCACCCACAATCGCCACGCCCCTGACATCATTCAGCCCCCGTCACCCGTTGCAAACCCGTTTTCGGCTAAGACAGTTTTACTACTCTTAGCTTTGCTTCGAGCTTTCTTTGCAACCTCATTAACTCGACTTCAGAGTCAGACCACGCCGAAATATATACCGTTTCTTCAGCGGTTGTTCCGAGCGGTTTGCACCCGATGTCATCATTGTGAAAAGTGACTTGAAGATTTTTGTCCCTGAGAACGACTTGGTAATCGGAAATGAACGCACCCGCGTCTACGATTGGCATTCCCAGAAATCCGAAATACTCTAATAGAAGTTTTTTACGATCTAAAGCATCCAGCAAATGATCAAAATAACCAATGCCCTTCAGG